>JAQCKL010000423.1 GCA_027592485.1 Cyanobacteriota bacterium | reverse complement strand
CCCGCCGCCGATCGCCCGTTGGATCCCCCGCCTCTTTGATTACCCCGAAAAAGATCCCAGGGTTCTTTGGGTGGAGAGTAGGTAACGGTCTGCCTTAGAGAAGAACCCTGGGATCTGCGCTGGGGCCAAGCAGTTACTCCCGCGCTGACCAAGCCCCATCCAGCAACATCCACAGCCCCGCCAATAAAATCACGCCAGCGATCGCCGCCAACACCATATCCATTGTGGTCAGATTTTCCATTGTGCGCCTCTCATGTTTTTCGATACGGATCATGGGTGTAATACTTGGGCTGCTTGTCTAAGCGAATATGTAGCCAGTAGACCCCCAACCCCGACGTGCTGACCCACAACGGTTGATGACCGCGCGTACCCAACGCAGTTTGGATGGCCTGCCCCACCCGCTGCCATAACGCATTGATCTGCGGTGGCGGTCCCTGCCGCACAAACATGCCGATATGGCCATAGGTTTCCATCGAGCCATTACAACAGGGCACCACCAATTGCGCATCCCCCCCGAGATTGGGGAACGTCGTCACCGTATTGGTGCCTTGACCCGGTGCAATATAGCGGGCAAACGCCTGGGGATCAGCCTGCACCTTGGCGAGGGCTGGGGCCTCCACCACGACACATTCCCAAGGCTGCGCCAGGGTTTCGACCGTGATCGGTGGGGTTTCCCAAAAAAAGGCCGGATAAGGGCAAGCCGCCAGCGCCGCTGTGAGCAATGCTCGAAAGTCACTGTTGCTTTGGAGGAGGGCGATCGCTTCCTGCCAGGTCACCCAGTCGGTCACCGCGTCATCCACCGTCTCGATTTGAATCCGCAGTGTATTCGCCGCCAACTGTTGGCCGTAGGCTTGAAAGTGACCGTGGGGCGAAGTGGCTAGCAGGGTGGAGTCCATAGACACCTACACATTGAACCGGAAGAGCATCACGTCCCCTTCCTTGACCACGTATTCCTTGCCTTCACTGCGCAGTAGGCCCTTCTCTTTGGCTGCGCCCATAGAGCCTACCGAGACCAAGTCTTCATAGCCGATGGTTTCAGCCCGAATGAAACCCCGCTCAAAGTCGGTGTGGATCACCCCGGCAGCTTGGGGCGCGACCATCCCCGCCTTGATCGTCCAGGCGCGGGTTTCCTTGGGGCCGGTGGTGAAGTAGGTGCGCAGCCCCAGCAGGTCGTAGGTGGCGCGAATCAGCGATCGCAGCCCCCCCTCTTCCACACCGAGGGCTTCCAAAAAGTCGGCCCGGTCTTCGGCGGGCAACTCCACTAGCTCGGCTTCCACCTGGGCCGAGACGATCACCACCTGGGCATCTTCGGTGGCGGCGATACTGCGCACCTGCTCTACCCATTCGTTGCCGCTGGCCAGGTCGTCTTCACTGACGTTGGCGGCATAGATCACCGGTTTGCGGGTGAGTAGCCCCAAGGGTTTGAGGATGAGGTCTTCTTCGGGGGTAAGGTTCACCTGGCGGGCGGTTTTGCCCTCGTTCAAAACGGGCAGGATTTTTTCAATGATGGCCACTTCTGCCTGGGCCTCCTTGCTGGTGCGGGCCTGTTTGCGCGCCCGTTCTAGGCGCTTCTCCAGTTGGGAGAGATCCGCCAGGGCCAGCTCTAGGTTGATGATTTCCGCATCTCGAGCGGGGTCAATCGACCCGGCCACATGGATGATGTCATCGTCTTCAAAGCACCGCACCACATGGATGATGGCGTCTACTTCGCGAATATTGGCCAAAAACTGGTTGCCCAGGCCTTCCCCTTGGCTGGCCCCTTTGACCAGACCAGCAATATCCACAAACTCCACTCGGGCAGGCACAATCTCTGTCGAGTCGGAAATCTGGGCCAGTTCCCCCAGGCGATCGTCGGGCACTGCCACGATGCCGACGTTGGGCTCGATCGTGCAAAAGGGAAAGTTAGCCGCTTGGGCCTTGGCGTTCGCGACGACGGCATTAAATAGGGTGGATTTTCCGACGTTGGGCAGGCCAACAATTCCGGCTCTGAGCATAGCGATCGCATCTGTGAGGTCAAACCTTTTACAGCATAGGAGAGTGACGGGGTAAACGGTAGCCGAGATCCGATGCTATCCTTTGGTGTCGATGGGCGACCAATAGGATATTGCAGGCCATGGGTAAGGTGCGTTTACTGATCACGCTGCTAGTGCTTACGGCTGGACTGTCTGGCTGTAATGGATTGCGGTGGTTAATGGGGTTCGGGGGCAGTGACCCCCAGACCGAAAATGGCGAGCCCACTAGCTCCCAAGTGCTCACCACCACTGACAATGTCAGCACCCTTAGTAATGAAGCGGTCGGGATTCAGGTTACCCTGCCCTCCAGTTGGCAAGAAGATACCCGCCTGCACCCCTCCGCCGAGTTGCAAGCGTCGGACCCAGCGAATCAGCTTTACCTCGTTGTGGTGGCCGAAGATGAAGCCGCCCTGAATCGGTTTGGCATTAAGGAAAATGCTGAGAAATATCGCACCTTGCTAATCGGTAAGCTCAATCGTTCGGATGGCCAAACCGCTACCGATGTCGCCTTCATCGGTTCAGACTTTGCCACCCAGTATGAAATTCGGGGCCTACTGGCCGCTGAGTCACCGGTGGTCTATCTGCACACCACCGTATTGACCAAAAACCGCTATTACCAGGTCGTTGCTTGGACGACCCCCGACCAATATCAGTTTTATAAAACAGAGTTGCAGACCATCACGGAGAGCTTCCGAGAAACCCTGGAGTAGCGCAGGGGCGCTCGGGAGTGAGCGGTAGGGGTGTCAGGGTTGATGCCCTTCCTTCAAAACTGGAAGCAATTGCCCTAAAGTGCTCATCCACAAAGACTTTATGGGGCTAAGGCTTGAGTGACGAGGCAATTGCCCTGTAGCCTAGTAAGGCTGCAATGGTTCTTTGATGGATAAAACCCCTATGAGATTGAGATCAGCGTGGGGATGGCAACGGTGGCTGGCGATCGCTCTGGTGAGCGTGGTGAGCTGGTTAATGGTGGGGGGGACGGCCCTGGCCAGCCTGGATGACGATCACTACGACGGAAATATTTTTGCCCTTTATGCGGGGAATGGGGCGATCGTGCCCCCTCGCATGAACTTGACTCAGGCCTTGGCCCAGGACAAACCCACCCTGCTGACCTTCTTTGTCGATGACAGCAGCGATTGCAAACGGTTTTCGTCGGTGATCTCCCAGCTCAAAGCCCCCTATGGGCGGGTGGCCAATTTTATTGCGGTGATGGCAGATTCCATCTCATTCCAAACCAGCGATGACCCTACGAATGCGGCCTATTACTTTACGGGCACCGTTCCCCAGACCTTGATTTTTGATGCTGAAGGGACCGTGCGCTTGAATGTAACGGGCCAAGCCAGTTATGAAGAAATCGATGATGTCATGCGTGAGGTGTTTGACCTGCTGCCTCGCTCAGAGTCGGCGGAATTGCGGCGGCGGGCTCCGGTAAATGAGCTCAACAGCGAATTAGTAGAGCCTTCTTAGGGCTCAAATTAGGGCTCAAATCCGGTTCTAAAAGCAGTTATAACTAAGGCGTGAGCAGCGAGGGGATGACCTTGGCCAGTCCAGTGAAGCTTCTGATTGCCGCCAGTGGCACTGGGGGGCATTTATTTCCGGCGATCGCGACGGCAGAGCAGTTACCCAACTACCGCATTGAGTGGCTGGGGGTGCCCGATCGCCTCGAAACCGACCTAGTCCCCGACCTGTACCCCTTACATACGGTGCGGCTGGGGGGCTTCCAAGGGGGCATGGGCTTGGGCTCACTGCGGCTCCTGTTCCAAGTGGTGAAAGCCACCTTTCAGGTGCGCCGTCTCCTGAAGCAGGGGCAGTTTCAGGGGGTGTTTACGACGGGGGGCTACATTGCCGCCCCAGCGATTTTGGCAGCGCGATCCTTGGGGTTGCCCGCCATCTTGCATGAGTCCAATGCCTTGCCGGGCAAGGTGACCCGCTGGCTCAGCCCCTGGTGTTCCTTGGTCGCGCTGGGATTTGAAGCCGCCACGACCCATTTGCCCAAGGCCCAGAGCATTGTGGTGGGGACGCCGGTGCGATCTCAATTTTTGAACGTCACCCCCGACCTGGGAGACCTCTCAATTCCAGCGGCAGCGCCCTTAATTGTGGTGGTGGGGGGCAGTCAAGGGGCCGTCGCTGTGAATCAGTTGGTGCGATCGGCCGCGCCTGCTTGGCTAGAGGCAGGAGCTTGGGTGATTCATCAAACCGGAGCCAGCGACCCAGAGGCCGATACCTTTAACCATCCCCATTACATTCACCGCCCCTTTTTCGGCCAAATGGCGGGGCTATTTTCCCGAGCTAGCTTAGTGATCAGCCGAGCTGGTGCTGGCACCTTAACAGAGTTGGCCTTTACCCATGCCCCCTCGATTTTGATCCCCTATCCCTTTGCCGCCGAGGATCATCAATCCTATAACGCCGCTGCATTTGCAGCGGCCAATGCAGCGGTGGTCAGTCGTCAGGCCGACTTGACCGTCGAGCATTTGCAAGACAAGGTGCTGGCTCTAATCAATGATCCCCAGCGGCTCAAGGAAATGGCTGAAGCAGCAGCAAGTTTGGCGATTCCGGGGAGTGCCGCTCAACTCGCTGAGCTGATGCAGAAAACCATTGCGGCATCCGTGCCTTAGAGGATGTTTGAAAAGTCGGTCTTGAAGTAATAAAAGCTCTCAGGGTATAAGTTGCGACAAG
>JAQCKL010000422.1 GCA_027592485.1 Cyanobacteriota bacterium | reverse complement strand
CCTGCCGCAGGCTTAGAATCCCGACAGATGCTTCACTGCGAAGACTTCGTAGCACCTCTGGTGCGGCTGCGCCTACAGCATGACAAAGGTAGATTCATACCTTGATTAAGCAACGCCTTATTCCGAGTTGCCCCATGAGCATTACCGGTAGTAGCGGCCTTCTAACCACTGGCGCACATCGTTCTCATCGCTGAAGGTTTGGCGATCGCCGTTAACGGGATCCCAGACATGCCACCTGGGATTGCCCCGGCGATCAATTTGGCAGCGCACTTGGGGTTGGTCGCTCCCCGCCAGACGGGTCATCCATTCGCCCAGAACCGTTTTGATGCGGTTTTGCGCAGGTGGAGCGGAGCGCGTTGCTGGGTTGTTGAGATGGGCGGTGCTGTAGGACGTGAATGGTTGGGATTGCATGGGAACCTCTGTTGGCTCGATAGCCCTAATGTGCCAATCGCAGCCTTAGGCCGGAAGGTACACCTGGGATGACTTTTGCTAGTACAGTTTCATTATTTAAATCTGTACTAGCAAAAGTTGATGAAACTGTACCAGCCCATGGCGAGGTAGATCGCCTAAAGTTCGGACAGGGCTGACGGCGCTGACTGAGCGAGTGCGGCCATGCACGCTGCCGGGGGTGGACCCATGAAAATTGCCGTTGATCGTCAAGCGACAGAGCCGGTTTACCTGCAAATCCGCGATCGCATCAGCTATCTCATCCAATCGGGGGGGCTGAAGGTGGGCGATCGCCTGCCCTCAATTCGGGCCATGGCCCAGACCACCAACGTCAATAAACTGACGGTGATCGAGGCCTACAGCGTTCTCGAAGCCGATGGCCTGATCTATGCTCGCCAAGGGGCCGGGTATTTCATCAGTCAAGCCACCGTCGCTCCCCCCGCCCGCCCCGCCAGTTTTGCCCCAGAGCAAACGGTGATTATCCCCGATCAGGGGTTGACCTCCTTTTCGGAAGTGAGCGACGCCTTCTTGCAGTCCCAGGCTCAGCCCGACATGATCAACCTCAATAGCGGCTTTCCTCAGGCCGTGGGGGTGGAGGATCTGCAGCGGATCTCGCGGCGGGCGATCAAAAATGTGGCGGAACATCTGTTTCACCACAATCCTCCCGAAGGGGATCCGGTGCTGCGGGAGCAAATTGCCCAGTTGCTTTCTCAGCTGGGATTGGGCGCTGCCCCCCAGGATTTGATTATCACCAATGGCTCGATGCAAGCCCTATCTCTCGTCACCCAGCACCTGATTCAGCCGGGGGATTGGGTGGTGGTCGAGTCCCCTGGCTTCCATGCCTACCTGTCTTTGCTACGACAGATTGATGCCCGCATCATCGGCATTCCCATGACCGCCACGGGGATGAATCTGGATCTGCTGGAGCAGTTCCTCCAGAGCCATCGCCCCAAGCTGATCTATACCAACAGCACCCTACACAATCCCACCGGGATCACCACCAGCCTGGCCCATCGGCGGCGGTTGGTGGCGCTGGCGGAGCAGTACGACTGCTGGGTGATTGAGGATAACGCCTACGAATGGCTCTCCTTTGACACGACACCCCCGCCGATCAAGGCGCTGGATCTACCGCGATGGTCGCAGACCGGTCCAGAGAACCATCGCGTCATCTACACCGGCACCTTCTCTAAAACCCTGATGCCCGCCCTGCGATTGGGCTACGCAGTGATTACCGGCGACCTGCATCGGCAAATTGTGGAACGCAAGCTGCTCCACGATTTCCACGTCTCCATCGTTTCCCAGGGCATCGTCCGAGAATATCTGGCCACGGGCCACTATCGACGACGGATCAACCATCTCAAGGCGCTAAACCAGCAAAATCGCAGCGTCATGGTCCGGGCCTTAGAAGACCATTTCCCAGAGGAGGCCTCTTGGACGATTCCGGCTGGGGGCGTATTTCTCTGGGTGCAGTTGCCTCGCCAGGTGAATGTGGCCCAGTTGCACCGGGCCGCAGTGCAAGAGAAGGTCTTTGTCGGCAGTGGCCAGCCCTTTTTCCCCGACCAACAGGGGTATCCAGCTCTGCGCCTCGGGTTTGCCCAACCCATGGAAGACATTGAGCGGGGCATTGCCGTGGTCGGGCGATTGCTCAAAGCGCAGATGGCCTTGTAGGGGATCACTAACCGGGCTGATCTGAGGTTAGGCAAGGGTCATGGGTAACCTGGGGCTAATCCAAACCTCACCCAATTCCTGCTATGCCGCGTCAGTTATTGTCCGCTGTTGCCCTCGGTATTGCCCTGACGCTCATGGGTTGTGTCGAGGCATCGGTGACAACGTGGGCCGAACCCATTGAGGACCAAGGGGATCTCTGGGTGGAGTATGTGGAACCGGCCAGTGCGGAGTATCAAGCGGTGTACGAGGTGCTGCAAGAGACGGCTTTTTATGATGATCTAGTCGAAGACCTCAACGGTAAGCTGGCCTTCCCCCAAGATATTGCCATCACCTTTGATCAGTGTGGCGAGGACGATGCCTGGTACGAAGCAGAGTATGTCGCCATTACCCTCTGCTATGAGCTGATTTTGGGGTATGTCGAAGCCTTTGAGGCAACTTTCAACTACGACCGTGACTTTGCCACCGAGGTGATCTTGGCGGGTTACCACACCTTTTTGCATGAGCTGGGGCACGCCCTAGTGGATCAATATAATCTGCCGATTACCGGTCGCGAAGAGGATGCGGTGGATAGTTTTGCCACGATTTGGTTGCTAAAGGATGGGGATATAGAAGCGGCGATCGCCGGTCTAGAGCAATTTGAGGTGGATGCAGCGGCAGGGGATTTGGAGGTGTGGGATGAGCACAGCCTCAATGAGCAGCGCATGTTTAATACCGCTTGTCTGATCTATGGCAGTGACCCCGATGCCTATGGGGACTGGGTCGAGGATGGTTTTTTGCCCGAGGAGCGGGCCGAGCAGTGCGAATTTGAATACGAGCAAGCCGCTCAAAGTTGGGAGACGCTGCTGGCACCCTTCTGGAAGTAAGGGCGTTGCGGTTAAAGGGCGTACTGATCGGAGGGGTTTGGCATGGTGATCGATATGTGACTGGGCCGCGAATCCCTAAGGGTGATCGCCCTAGCGCTTGGTGCGAGGGGTGGAGCGAGCCCCTGCGTCAAATCCCGACCAGGCACAAAAATCATGCATTGCAATGACGCAGTTGGCGTCGCTTAGAATACCATTCCTCTATGGCAAGAAGGGAGACCATGGCTATTGTCCAAACAGAGTTGTATTTGATTCGCCATGGCATCGCTGCGGAGCGGGGCACCTATGCCAACGACGGCGATCGCCCCCTTACGGCTAAGGGCATTCAGCGGACAGAGACCATGGTCAAACGGTTGGGGGCACTGGGCTGCCGCTTCGATGCCGTTTTGACCAGTCCCTTGGTGCGGGCACAGCAAACCGCCGATATTTTAGTGCGGCTCGGGCTGGCCTCAACCCTAGAAACCTTTGGGGCGCTGGCTCCTGGGGGGCAGTTGCACGATTGGTTGTCCTGGTTGGAATGGTGGCAGGGGCACAGTGCCCAGGGGCGGGTGGCGCTGGTGGGCCATGAACCGGACTTGAGTGACTGGGGGCAACGGTTGGTGACGGGGCAGGGGGGCGATCGCTGGGTGCTCAAAAAGGCCGGGGTGATTGGCCTGATGGTGCCTGCAGCTGAGGTGGCTCTGGGGCAGAGCGAGCTATTTTGGCTCTCATCGCCAAGATTACTATTGGGGCAAGGGCTGACATTTGGGTAAAGCCAGATGCCTCGCCTTAAGCCCGATTCAGGTGGGCTGGCAAGGGCGGCTGTCGCCAAAATCAGCCCATATTTTGAATTGCTCGATCAGTGTCCATGGTGTTAGCCTTTTTGCCATCAAGATGGGGGAATGACGGTCGTCGCGGCCCCCGATTGCTTAAACATGGTTTTGCGATTGACCCAGACGACCCCAGCGGCGGCGGCCATAAAAAAGAGGGTGTCGTAGGGTTGGGCGTCGGGCCAGAGCGGATTGTTGAGCTGGAAATGGAACAGTAACGGCAGCAAAATGCTGCCGTGTGATGCATTGAACAGGGGCGTCACGATCACGCTCACCGCCACAGAACCGACCAAAAACGGGGTGAATGACCAGGCATTTTGCGGCGTACCGCTGACCAAAAACGCAGGCAAGTGCCAGAACCCCCAGATCACCCCCAGGATGAGTCCGGCCCAGATCGGGGCAAATCGGCGTTGCAGCAGCGGCAACGCCACCCCCCGCCAGCCGAATTCCTCAATGGGGCCGATCACCAAGGTCACGGCTAGGGCCAAAACCAGAGCCTGAAACGAGGCAAAGGGGAACGGATCGGTGAATAGGTTCCCTTTCAAGGCCGCACCGCCACCGTAAAGGAGTGGGATGCCCAGGATCAAAAAGAAATACCAGGCCGGTGGGCCGCGCCAGAGCCAGAGCCGAGACAGGTAGCGCCGCCAGCCTGCGAGTCCCCCATGGCGGATAACGACGATAAAAGCGGCGATCGCGGGGGCATACACCGCCAAAATAAACAGCGGATGCCGACCACTCAATTCCCCAAAAATCGCGACGATGGGCTCGGGGATGAGGATAAACAGCGCAAAAATGCCCCACGCCAAGCCGAAGGTGATCAGCAGAAATGGTCCTAAAGCGAGAAAAGGAACCTGATATCTGTTATAGCAGTCGCCAATTGCATTAAGACATAAGCTAGAAGCATTTCCCATCTCCGGT
>JAQCKL010000421.1 GCA_027592485.1 Cyanobacteriota bacterium | reverse complement strand
TATAGATTTTCGTAGAGGTCAGCGATCGCGCAACCAAACCCAATGCTCGCGAACTCCACCCGATCGCCCGATAAATCTGAGACACCCACAAATTGTCCGACTTTCGCTGAAACCGCTCCACCAAAACCTGCTTTTGATGCACGAGCACAGACTCCTCCAGTTCAGCAATGGATCGGTAATCAGCAAACTTGTCCCCCCGGTCAAACGCCTCCGTATGTCATCTCAAGGCTGTTTCAACAAAAGTGGGGGAAGATCAAAAAGACCAGTGCCCTACTGCGCCCTTCGTCAGTCCCGATACTTTCGTACAGGCTGAATCATGATAATTTTCTCCCACTATTAATGGATGCAACCAAGTTATCGATGGTGCGAACACAAGTGGGGTCGATCGCGTCGCTCTGGCGTTACCCAGTCAAATCAATGTTGGGAGAGGCGCTAAATGCGTCAGAAGTCACCTCCCATGGCTTACTGGGCGATCGCGCCTATGCCCTGCTAGACACCCAAAGTGGCCGGGTCGCCAGCGCCAAAAACCCTAAAAAATGGGCAAAGCTACTCGAATTCACCGCCACCTTTGCCGAACCACCCCAGCCCGTTGATCCCATTCAACCGGTCAAGATTGCCCTACCCAATGGCAACTCCATTACCAGCGACGATGCCGATGCCAGCGAAATTCTTTCCAACCTCCTGGGACGAGCGGTGCAGCTCTGCTCCACCGTGCCAGAGGCTGCCAGCCTCGATCAATATTGGCCCCCCGTTGAGGGCACAGCCCAACAAGACGAGGTGACGCAACTGTTCTTGCCGCCAGGGACCTTCTTTGACTCCTGCTCAATCCACGCGATTACCACCGCCACCCTAGACCGATTACAGGCGCTTTATCCAGAAGGGCAATTTGAGCCCTGTCGCTTTCGCCCCAATCTTGTGATTGCACCCACCTCGCCGGAAAGCACATTCCTGGAAAACGATTGGGTGGGAGGTGTTTTAGCGATCGGCGACGCAGTTCGTCTCAGCATCGACACCGCCTGCCCCCGCTGTGTCGTTACCACCCTGCCCCAAGCGGGCCTGCCCAACGACCTCAATATTCTCCGCACGACCGCCCGCTATAACGACGTCATTGCGGGCATCCGCACCTCGGTTTTGCAAGGGGGCACCATTCACTGCGATGACCCGATCTGGCTAGAGACGGCGGCCTAGTCCCTGATGGCATCTGTTGCAACACGATGGCCCCCCCATCACCCATGAAAATTGCCCTGCTGACCTACGCCACCAAACCCCGTGGCAGCGTCATCCATACCCTAGAGTTAGCAGAAGCCCTCACCGCCCTGGGTCATGGCGTGGGGATTTATGCCCTCGATAAGGATGGCCAAGGGTTTGGGCGCACCCTGCACAGTGCGATTCACCCCATTCCCACCCAACCCGCCCCTGGCAACATCGACGCCCTGATCCAGCAACGCATCCAGGAATTTGTCGATCACCTGGCCATAGACACCGAAAGCTATGACATCTACCATGCCCAAGACTGCATCGGGGCCAATGCCCTGTTGCATCTCCGGGACATTGGCACAATCCCCCACTTTGTCCGCACCGTCCACCACATCGAAGACCACGAAAGCCCCTACCTGCAGCAGTGCCAAGATAAATCCATTCGAGAACCCGATCTGCGGCTCTGTGTCAGCGATCGCTGGCAACAAGCCCTCCACACCGACTACGGCATCGACGCCCCCAAGGTCCTGAAT
Organism: Cyanobacteriota bacterium; assembly: GCA_027592485.1. GTDB lineage: Bacteria > Cyanobacteriota > Cyanobacteriia > Phormidesmidales > Phormidesmidaceae > PCC-6406. Next base: position 2,988 of record JAQCKL010000421.1, on the reverse strand, counting down.
GGGGTCGATACCACCCGCTTCTCACCCCGACCCTCCGGCCAAGAAGCCGCTTTGAAACAGCGCTACGGCCTCACCGGCCACCCGATTTATCTCACCGTCGGCGGCATCGAACCCCGCAAAAACTCGATCCGATTGCTCCAAGCCTTTGCCCAGGTCCAAGCCCACCACCCCCAGGCGCAACTGGTCATCGCCGGAGGAGCCACCCTGTTTGACTATCAACCCTATCGCGAACAGTTTTTCCAACAGGCCGAGGCGCTAAATATCGTGGTCGGACAGTCATTGATATTGCCAGGGGTGATTCCCGCCGCAGATTTACCCGGACTCTATCGCTGCGCCGATGCCTTTTGCTTCCCATCAGTAAAAGAGGGCTGGGGACTGGTGGTGCTGGAAGCGATCGCGTCAGGTTTACCCGTGATCACCGCCAATCAACCCCCCTTCACCGAATTCTTGAGTCCGGAGCAAGCCCTGCTGATCAACCCGATGGATGAGGACGCGATCGCCCAAGCCATGGTAGCGATTGTGAATCCTGCCATCGCCCAGCCCTTGCGGCAGCTCAGTCAAGCCCTATTGCCCCAATACAGTTGGGCGCGATCGGCCCAACGCCATCTCCAGCACTATCAGGTTTTGCTGGGCGCGAAAAGGATGGAAACGGACATACCATGAGCCACTGCGTTTACAGCTCAACCCGTATCCCCCTTTCGGGTAGGGTTGATTCATTTAGCAGGTAAAAAAGCTGGCATGCCCCATGAGCCACTCCACAATCGCGGCGATGTTGAACGACTGTAACGACATCTCTCCGAACAGATCGTTGCAACGGCTCAGCCCGCCACACTGTCCGCGAGGTCCAGGACGGCGGTGCATCTTGGTCGACAGGGTCTGGGGGCAGGCGAAATGCCCCCAGTCGAAGCGGCCCATAGCTCACCGAAATCTTCGCCTTAGTTGACCTGATTGAACCAAGACAGTTTTTCTCCCTTTAAAGAATCGCCCCTACCCCCTTTCGGGGGATAGGGGGGCTGTCCCCAAGTCCGGGTTCTATCACCGGTACATCAAAACATTATTCGTAAACGTCCCCTGGGCGGAGCCACAAGGGATGCTGGCTGTGAAATTTGGCTTCGACAAGCTCAGCCCGAACGGGGCGTGGGACGGTTACCATTATTCAGCCCTGTCCTCAGCCTCATAAACCTCCAACGGCAGTCCATCCGGATCCTGGAAAAAGGTAAATCGCTTCCCCGTCAACTCATCGATCCGAATCGGCTGCACCGCGATCCCTTGGGAGACTAAACCCGCCGCAAACTGTTCCACATCATCCACGGCAAAAGCCAGATGCCGCAGGCCACAAGCCTCGGGATAACTCGGTCGAGCTGGCGGATCGGGGAAAGAAAACAACTCAATACGATCCCCACCACCGGCCCCATCACTCAACTGCAAATCCAGCTTGTAAGACTGGCGCTCGGCTCGATAGGTCTCCGCCACCACCGTAAACCCCAGCACCTGGGTATAAAACTGCTTGGCCCGCCCATAATCTGAGCAAATAATCGCCACATGGTGAATCCCGCCAATTGCCATCGCCATACCGTTAACCCTTGGGCACAAATCCCCTCTTACGGAGCGCCGCCTGTTGCTGCAACCGCTCCCGCTGTTCCGCTGCTGCAGGCAAATTCAAATCCGTCAAAATCTCCCAAGCCACCTGCTCCGCCGTTTCGCAAGCCCCCTCCATATACCCTTGATAAACCCGCGAGCAGTGCTCCCCCGCAAAAAACAGATTGCCCTCCCGTGGCGCTTCACTTCCCAAAAAAGTCGACCATTCCCCCACCCGATAACAGGTATATCCCCCCAAACTATGGGGATCCGTTCCCCAAGCACTCCGTAATCCGTCCCCAGGCAAGGCCGCCGCCGCCATCCCTGGCCAAACTTGATCTAGCTGATCTTGGGTGGCTTGGGTCGCCCTAGCCAAATCCATTTGGGCCAACCCCTGCCCCACCCCACCACCGGGATAGGCGACCACTAGGCCCTCGTCCTCGGCAAATAAACTGTCGCTGGCCTCCCAACCATGCTGTAACGGTAAATCCGTATAGACCAAGCCGTTGCTGGGGTGCGATCGCCAAGGCTTCCCCTGATAGGCGGTAATTAGCTTCATGGCCTGGTTCGTACCCAACTGCTCAATCACCCGCCGCTTCCGAGCCGAAAGCTGCACCCGCAAAGGAATATGCCGCAGCACCGTAAATGGCAGGGTTAAAACGACGCGATCGTACCAGCATTTCGTCACCGCCTCCCCCTGCCCCAGGGTCGCCCAATACCCTCCCTCCGGCGTTTCTTCCAGCGCCGTCAAAGGCGTATCCAACTGCAAACAATCGGCCACCTCAGCAGCTAACGCCTGGGGCAACTGACCGTTGCCACCGCGAATATAAAAGCGCTCGTCGCCATAGCCAAACAGAGCTTCGCAATCCTGCTGATTGCGAAAGAAACAGAGCAAATTCAAGCCAGATTGCTGTCCTGCATCCAGGCCATACTTAATGGTGTAGGCCAAACTCACAAACGCTTGTAGCTCAGGCGAAGCCCCAATCTGCGCCAAGTAAGCCGGGATCGACAGGGCATCCAGCGCCCTACTCTCAGGGGTGCTCTGTGCTGTGGCCATCAACTGCTGCACGAGCTGAAAGTCCGATGAACGCACCCGCAACCGTGTCGAAAATTCAGCCTTCAAAGCGGCACCATCCCCATACTGTCCGGCCCAGAAAACCGTATCGGGGGCGTTAGGGATCACGGGCCAGAGATCCACAATCGGCAACCCGAACGATTGAGCCAGGGTCAAGCTCGACGCATGTTCTGAATCAAACGCTTCGCCCCCCATCTCAGCAGCAATCCCGGTACCTAATGCATGGGTTACACTCAATGCCCGACCGCCAGGGCGATCGCGGGCCTCAATCAGGTCCACCGCCACCCCAGCCTGCCGCAGGCGGTAGGTCGCCACCAAACCCGCCAGCCCCGCCC
>JAQCKL010000420.1 GCA_027592485.1 Cyanobacteriota bacterium | reverse complement strand
ACTTTCTCAAGGGTTGCTGGGGAACCACCCCCGAAACCCGGAGGGCCTCTAGAATTACGTCCTTCATGGATCGCCCGCTGGCGCTGGCAAAAATCTTGAGGGTCCGATGCGTTTCGGCTGGAAGATCCAACGTGATGCGCTGGGTTGGCTCAGTCGCCGCAGGGTGTGACGCGACAGTGGTGGTAGTCATACAGATTTCTGTATCGCGGTTCGTCTGCCATTGTCGATCTGCGATTCCAGATTGTCAATAGCATTTCAGCTATTTCTTATTTGAGATGACGGATCCAGGATCAAGGATAAGATCTTGTCGAGCCTGTAGGAGCCGTTAAACTTATGGATTTTGAGATGTGCGAAGTAACCCAGGCGGGCCGGGTTGAATTGGGGCGAGTTGTCGTGGCGACTCGTGCTGCCTGCGGACAGACAAACTGGGAAGACTTCGCTGACTACCTCAGCGAAGTGTCGCAGTATGAGATTCGCAAGGACGCCCTGTGGAAGGTCGCCGAGGGGAACTACAGCCGGACTCCCTCTCTGACCATCGTCTATGCCCTGCTGCAACTCCCTGAATTCAGGCTGGCGGATGGCCGCCCCATGGACTTGGACCTGATCATGTCCATCCTTTCGGGGAAGCTGAATGCGGAGGGCTCAGCCCTAGAGGCGAGTCACCGAAACCCAGGCTAGTTCCCCCACTAGGGGACGAATTCTGGCTAGATAGGTGCGAATTTCGTTTCCTAGTGGGGCTTGGTAAAACGCGCTAGTTTCGATGTTAGACTGATGCGCCACCCGCATCTGGCGCAAAATTTCTCCATGGGCTTCGCTGCCCAGCACCTGTTCCACCGTGCGCCCCACCATCTCTTCAGCGGGGCAGGGTGGAGTTGCTCCGTGAGCCAATTCCGCGCGGAGATAGACACCTTCGCCGCTGAGTAGGAATATTGAGCGATCGCATCGCAATTCAGAGATCGCCGCCTCAGCTATTTCGCGAACCAGCCCCTGATGCTCTTCCTCCAAGCGCTGGTGGAGTGGCTGATAGGGCTGAGCTGGCCAAAGATTCAGGATTGCGGCTACCTCAAGGGGCCGATCCTGGCCAATCTGGACAAGATGCAAAGGCAGTAGTCCGTTTATCGTGGCGGCAATTTCAGGCAGCGCCGCCACAATCGACCCCTTGAGATCCGCTCGGGGCTTGAGCGTCAGCGTTGTCAACTGCTGACGGGAAATCTCAAAGTCGCAACCGACAGGCAAAATGCCTTTAATCCGTTGATTGAGAACGGCTTCAATTTCAATCGAAAAATTTAGCTTGAGCATAGGGAGCAATCGCTTAGGCGCAAATTTAGCTGATTTTGCCGGAATTTCCGGCATTTTTGTCTTAGCAAATTCAACTAAACCGCATCCGTGTTGATGCCCGTAGTTTTACGGCAGTGCCGATTGCAGGCCAAATGCCTTCCTCGGCAAGAGAAGCCGCCCTAAAAGGGCGGGGCTTGAATCCCATTGTTTTCGGTCACGGTCAGCCTTTTTTGTCGGAATTTCCGACATCTCCGCCCTTTTGTCTCCGCTTTTTTTGGCTCACTTCTGCGAATTGGGCCAAAGCAGCCCTCTGCCATTGCTCCGGGGTCATCCCCTGCCGCCGGGAAGCCTCAGTAATTTGCTGCCCTAACGCATCCGCCGCGTCATCCAGTTTTTCAGCCAGCAACGCCTCAGCCACCTTAGCCAAGGTTCCGTTCCCCTCCAGGCTGGCTAGGTAGATCAGTCTTTCGTAGTTACGGGCCGATAACGGGACTGAGACTCTATTGCGTCTTGGCATTGAGTTAGGGGGCTGCAATGCCCCCGATATTAGCTGATCTGCAACGCCTTCGCTCCGAATGGCCGCCGAGTGGTTGCCACTTGGCGGCCACAGTGCTACAGTTTGCGTGACAACCGCATGACGCCGCCCGTGACAGGGCGTGACAACCAATGACAACCGCAACTCAACAGCCAAAACCCTTGACCATCCAAGAGGCGCGGGATTTCCAAGTCCCCACGGCCCCAGGGTCATCCGTGACAGCGCGTGACAGCAGCGTGACAGCGCGTGACATCCTAGCCGTGCTTGGTGACAAGGTGCGTGACAGTGACGTGATTGAGTACAAGGCAGCCGCCGAAGTGCTGTCTACCCACTTTGATGCCGAGATAAAGCCGAACACTCTCAATGCCCGCTGGTTTCCCAAGGTGTGGGCAGCACTGGCGGAGATTGATTGCCCTGCTTGTCGAGTGCAGGAGGGGGCCACTGCCAGCGGCAACCCGAAATGGAAGCCCACTGGCTGGGGCCTGAGGGCCTTAGCTCACTGGTATCAGTGGGTAAAGGTTGAGGGGCTGTCCCAGCAAAGTTGGGAGAGCGCCGTTCGGAAGGCGCTTTCTACCCAGGTAGAGGTTTCGCCCGTGGAGATCCTGCCTCCTGAAGAAGTGAAGGCCCCTGAAACCTCCGCGATCGCTCATTACCAAGGATCCACCCTCTCTATCGTTGGAGACGAAGGCGACGATCGCGCTGCCGCAATGCAGCAAATAGAGGTCTTTCACCAAGAACAGCACAGCCTTTCCCAGTCCCGCCGCCAAAGGCTAGCGGCTCTAGGCCGCCGCATGGCGCGACAAGACTTCCAGACCCTTACATCTGCCTATCAGGAGGAAATGAGCAGCCTCCAGGGGGAAGATGCCGCGATCGCCCTGGAATACGAATCCTAAAGGCGATCGCCTTCCTGCTCTTGTCCATCCTTCTTTGAGGCAATGCGCCATGCAATTCCAGATCATCAAAATTGCCGTACTGTCACTGCGATGCCTCGCTGTGACAGGCATCGTGACCGCTTTTGTGGGGCTTGTGACCGGAATTAGTCTAGTTAGCAGCCCGCTTTTTTTGCTGCTGGCGATCGTCAGCGTACTGCTGCTGCTACAGACCTTCCTGATTACTCAGGCTTACCTGACCCTGAGGTATCTAAGCTCTCTACTCAACTCCGATCTCAGAGAGGCAGTCCAGCCTGTGGTCCGCCGCTGAGCCAGTGACCCAGTGACGGGCTAAAACCCCTCGGGTGACCGTCACTGGGCGTCACAAACCTTGTCACCGCAACCATTGTCACCGAGTCACTAACCATGATTGACCAAATTAAACGAAACCCTGGCCCCTGGATTTTAGGGGCGATCGTCGTCCTCACCACCGCTCCATCTGTTGTAGGGGGGAGCGACACTCCCCTTGGAATTCTTAATCAACTGTCTCAGCGGGCGATGGAACGCAACGGCCAGCAAATGGCATTAGAAGATGCCTTGAGGGCCGCCCAAGATGAGGCAAAAATTGCAGCCGCCCGATACGAAATGGGCTGCGAATTGGTTGTCGCATCCAACGATCCAGGCAAGTTCACGGTGCTTTCCCCTGGGGATCCCGTTCGGGACGCCGTGAGAAACGTCCCACTGCCTTTAGGGATGTTTGTCTGTGATGCCACAGGAAATACCGCCGAACTGGTGCCCCTCCTAGATGCAGAGGGGCGGCCCATCATCGGCTTTGTAGAGTTTTTGCCCCAGCCGGAAGGGGGGACCGTACCCAAGGTAGTCCCCAATCCCGAGGGGGGTGAAATTCCGGTCGTGGGCGAACTGGCCTACACCGGAGATCAAGAGGTGGTGCGCCGCGCCATCTCTCGCCAGAGGGTAAAAGCCACTGGCGAAACCCCGCAACAGTAGCCTGAAGGAGGCCCCATGACCGCCCGCCCCGACGCCTTTGATGCCGCTTTTGAAGATGTATGGGAGGAAGACGCCTTTTCGGAGGCGGCCAATCCCACTGACCCCCCGCGCCGAAAAACAAAAAGACGGGCTGCCCGCCGTCAACCGGGGTCGGGTTCTCGCAGCCGGGTGCGCGATCGCCTTTCCCGAGTCCGGTGGGGAGAGTCCACCACCTGGATCCTGTTTGTCTTGACCACCGTTGCCACCATCGGTTTCGCAGCGGTGAACCTGGCCCCCTACATTGCCGCCGCCAATTTCGCTTGGCGATCCTTGGGGGGCGTCCCCCTTGGGGTGTCGGGGGCTGCCATCACCCCAATCATGGTGGGGTGTGTCGTTTTCGCCGCCGTCAGCGGAGTGGCCTATTTCCTACTCACTCGCTGGGATTGGCTGGAGGGGCGTGGATTCTGCGGAGCCGTGGCCGTCCTTCTGGGGCTCATTGCCGGGGTCGGTACCTGGCTGGGGATGGATGCCGAGGCGATCGCCTCGGTTCAAACCTTCATGGCCATGGGCTTTGGAGTCATCTTCGGCCTGATCCTCTGGGCGCTACTGCAAACCTTTGAGGTTTACCCGAAGCTGCTCAAGTATGACCGCACCCTTAGCCGGGTGATCATTGACGAGTATCAACGTGATGGCAATGCAGAGTACCGGATTGAGGAAGAAGATCCCGCTCCCATCAAATCACTGAAGCGCTGGTACAACAATTTCCCCACCCTGGGATTGCGCTGGGCCAAGAGAGCCCAGGTCGCGGCCTACATCATTGATGCCGCCATTTGCTTGGCGGTGTATCCCCCCGCCGAGGGGGGCGTGATGGGCTTTCTGTTTGCCCTGATCACCCTGCGCTGGGGGCTGATCAATTGGGGCAGTGTTTTGATGCTCATAGTCACCCTATTTGTTGTTGAGTGGGCATTGGACGTGCTGTTTGTCCTAGCCCAATCCCTGCACTACATCAAGATGGCCAAAGCCCGCCGCTCTGCTGCTTAATTTTTGCACTCAACCGCCATGACCACACTCA
>JAQCKL010000419.1 GCA_027592485.1 Cyanobacteriota bacterium | reverse complement strand
CGAACCCTCTCCGTAATTTTGCTGAAATTCCGACCCTGGTACCTATCGTTACAAACGACGATTCTCAGGGTCGATACCCTGCTAAGCAATCCGCAACTCAATTTTTTGGTCGTCTGACCTGAAAGGAGAAGTCTATGAATCCAGTCGCGATTGATCTGTTTCGACTGTTTACGGAAGTGGGGGCGGTACCGGGCGAAGACTTTTCTTGGGATTTAGAGCAACAAAGCTATCACCTAAATGAGCGCTGTTTTACGCTCTTGCAAGCCGCCTACCCAGAGACCGAATGGGACGAGGTCTTTGCCGAGGTCGAACACGACAATTCAGAAATAGTCGCTAAGCTACACGCCACCCTAGGCTTTCCTTTTGTAGAACAACTCGCCAGCCGCATGGCCCTGCGATTACCCGAGTTGCCTGATGCCCAGGCGGCAGGTTATATCCAAGTAATCTTGGGAGGCGTGAGTGCGGCCACGGGGGTTGATCTATACCCATTTGTGGTGGAGAAATTGGGTATGGCTGGGCATGTGCGGCTGGAATGGCTGCTGCGCCAAGAAGACCCCACGGTGCCGGACGACACCTGGCTGTTTGACCTGATGCAGGCAGTGGATGCCCCCCAGGAAGAATTTAGCTTTCAGGCGGGTGAGGTCTGGCTAGATGAGGCCGGCCTGGCGAGGCTATCCCAGGTTTGGCAGGGGGAACACGTGGTCAGTGAAGAGTAAATACGCGTTATAGATCCTCGGGCTGCTGCCCAGAAACCACGGGGGCGGTCTTACTTAACTTGAGTGCGGGATGATCGCCCTCCACCTGTTGACAATTCCACTCATTTCGAAACAGCAATACCGGGCGGTTCCAGCTATCTTTCACCGTCACGGTATTGAAGAGCCGCCCCGCTTTTTCTAGCGCGTCCCAGCCGCCATCCACCCAGCGAGCCACGCTGTAGGGCAGAGGCTCTAACCGGGTTTCGACGTTGTACTCATTTTGGAGGCGGAACTGCACCACTTCGAATTGCAGTTGCCCGACTGCGGCCAAAATCGGGTCCCGCTTCGACTCATCCGCCGAAAACATGATCTGCACGGCCCCCTCTTCCCGCAGTTCAGTGACCCCTTTGTGGAACTGTTTGAACTTAGAGGGGTTGGGGTTTTTCAGGTAGGCAAACAGTTCCGGTGAAAAACAGGGAATGCCGTCATATTCCAGCCGTTTGCCTTGGTAAATGGTGTCGCCGATCGCAAACACCCCTGGATTATTCAGACCAATCACATCCCCCGGAAAGGCCTCGTCCAAAGACTCGCGCCCCTGGGCAAACAGCTTTTGGGGATGGGAGAGGCGCACATTTTTGCCTGAACGGGCATGGTTGACCACCATATCCTTCTCAAACTTGCCCGAACACACCCGAATGAAGGCAATCCGGTCCCGATGTTTGGGGTCCATGTTGGCCTGGAGCTTAAATACAAACCCCGAAAATTCTTCATGGGTCGGTGCAATGTCCCCCAATGTGCTGTGGCGAACTCCCGGTTGCAACCCATAGGCCAAAAAGGCATCCAAAAATAGCTCCACGCCAAAATTGGTCATGGCGCTGCCAAAAAATACTGGGGTCATCTGCCCCCCATGGATCGCCTCTAAATCTAGCTCTGGTCCCAAGGCCTCAATCATTTCCAGTTCTTCTTTGAACTGTTCATAGAGAATGGGGTTGATCAGCGCCTCAATTTGCGGATCCCCCTCGTCAATGATGGTGACGCCCGCTTCTCGGCTGCCGTGGGCGGTGCGCTCAAACAGGTGGAACTGGCGCTGGCGGCGATCGAACACCCCCCGAAACTCCTCTCCCATGCCGATCGGCCAATTGACCGCATAGGTTTTGAGCCCCAGCTCTTGCTCAATTTCATCCAGCAGTTCCAACGGTTCGCGGGCTGGGCGGTCCATCTTATTAAAGAAGGTAAAGATGGGCAGGGTCCGCATCCGACACACTTCAAAGAGCTTGCGGGTCTGGGGTTCCAGCCCTTTGGCCGCATCCTCCAGCATCACCGCGTTGTCGGCGGCAGCCAGGGTGCGGTAGGTGTCTTCACTAAAGTCTTGGTGACCGGGGGTGTCGAGCAGGTTGATGCGCCGGTCCTGATAGTCAAATTGCAGCACCGTCGAGGTGATGGAAATTCCCCGCTGCTGCTCCATTTCCATCCAGTCAGAGGTGGCGTGGCGTTGGGCGCGGCGGGCTTTGACGGCCCCTGCTTCGTGGATGGCCCCGCCGTAGAGCAGCAGCTTTTCGGTGAGGGTGGTTTTACCGGCGTCCGGGTGGGAAATGATCGCAAAGTTGCGCCGCTTTTCCACCTCCTCCGCTAAATTGACATTGAGCGGTGCAATTGCCCCCGTTACCATCGGTTCCTACATCCCACGAGTTGATTATTCTGGCGACGCTAAATTATCCAGCACCGCCTGCCTCCCATTGTAGAAGCTATTGTCAGAGCCCCCAGCGGTAACGCGATCGCGATTCCCCAGCCACCGGAGACCACGCTAGCCTAACTATGGCGCAGTTATCCATACCTATGGCTCTCACCTATCCCAACAGTCCTAAAGGCAATCAGGTCGACACCTACCACGGCGTTGACATCCCCGACCCCTATCGCTGGCTAGAGGACCCTAATACCGAAGCGGTGCAGGGTTGGATTGCGGCCCAGAACAAGGTCACTTGCGACTATTTAAAAAATCTGCCGGGGCGCGATCGCCTCCAAAAGCGCCTCACTGAGCTGTGGAACTACGAACGCTACAGCGTCCCCTTCAAGCGGGGCGGACGGTATTTTTTCTATAAAAACGATGGCTTGCAAAACCAGAGCGTCCTCTACACCCTGGCTGATCTCGACGCGGAACCCCTGGTCCTCTTAGATCCCAATATCCTCTCCGCAGATGGCACCGTCGCCCTCAGTGGCATGGCAATTAGCGAGAATGGGGCCTACATCGCCTATGGTCTTTCTGCCTCGGGTTCCGATTGGGTGGAATGGCGGGTTCGAGACATTGAGACCGGCCAAGATCTGGATGATCATCTGAAGTGGGTAAAATTCTCGGGAGCCGCCTGGACCCACGACCACCAGGGCTTTTACTACAGTCGCTACGACGAACCTGATCAGACGACCCAGTTAGAGGCGGTCAACTACTACCAAAAGCTTTACTACCATCGCCTCGGCACCAGCCAATCCGCCGACCGCCTAATTTATGAACGCCCTGATCAGAAAGAATGGGGTTTTAGTGGCAGTGTCACCGACGATGGCCGATATCTGATCATTTCGGTGTGGTTGGGCACCGACCCGCGAAATTTAGTCTTCTACCAAGATTTGCAGACCCCGGATAGTCCTGTCGTCGAGCTGATTTCAGATTTTGAGGCGGAATTCAGCCTGATTGATAACGAGGGCTCTATATTTTGGTTCCGCACCGATCTGGATGCCCCCAAGGGCCGGGTCATTGCCATAGACATCACCCAACCCGATCGCCGCCAATGGCAATCACTCATTCCCGAATCGGCAGATACCCTGCAAAGCGTAGGGGTCTTGAATCACCAATTGGTGGCGGATTATTTAAAGGATGCGCGATCGCTGGTCAAAATCTTTGACCTCCAGGGGCAGTTCATCCGGGATGTGGCCCTACCCGGTATTGGCTCCATTGGGGGATTTGATGGCAAGCGGGCCGATACCGAGACCTTTTATAGCTTCACCAGCTACACCACCCCCAACACCATCTATCGCTATGACCTGCTCACTGGGGAGAGTACCCTCTACCGGCAACCCCAGGTCCAATTCGACCCCGATGCCTACGAAACCAACCAGGTGTTTTACACCAGTGCCGATGGCACCCGCGTCCCGATGTTCCTCACCCATAAGCGAGGGCTAGAACTGGATGGGCAAAATCCCACCCTGCTCTACGGTTATGGCGGCTTCAGTATCTCCTTGACCCCAGGCTTTTCGGTCAGCAATGTGGTCTGGCTGGAAATGGGCGGTATCTACGCCGTGCCCAATCTGCGGGGGGGCGGTGAGTATGGCGAAGCCTGGCACCAAGCTGGCACCAAACTGCAAAAGCAAAATGTCTTTGACGACTGCATGGCGGCAGCCCAGTGGTTGATTGATCACGGCTATACCTGTGCCCAAAAGCTGGCGATCATGGGGGGCAGCAACGGGGGGCTGCTGGTGGGGGCCTGCATCACCCAGCGCCCGGACCTGTTTGGGGCGGCCTTACCAGCGGTGGGGGTCCTGGATATGCTGCGGTTTAATCAGTTCACCATTGGTTGGGCCTGGGAGTCAGACTATGGCTCCCCCAAAGATATCGATGAATTTAAAGCCCTGCTGGCCTATTCCCCCCTGCATAACCTGAAGGCGGGCACGCCCTATCCCGCCACCCTGATCACCACCGCCGACCACGACGATCGCGTCGTCCCCGCCCACAGCTTTAAATTTGCGGCAGCCTTACAGGCCGCCCACCAAGGGGATAACCCGGTACTGATCCGCATCGAAACCAAAGCCGGTCACGGTGCGGGCAAACCCACCACCAAGGTGATTGAGGAAGTCGCTGATAAATGGGCCTTCTTAGCGGCTAACCTTGGCATCTCCTTATAGGCAACGGGCAAAATTCAGGTGTTTAGGTGGGCGTATTCGGCAAGGGGAGACATTATCCTGGGGCAAGCATTCAGGAGCTAGGAGCTAGGAGCTAGGAGCTAGGAGCCTGGAGTTTAGACTAGCAAGCTAAAAAAAGGCGTTCCCAAAGCAAGTCAGGAGCGCCTCAAG
>JAQCKL010000418.1 GCA_027592485.1 Cyanobacteriota bacterium | reverse complement strand
GGGCATAAAGAAAATTGGGTTTACATGGAAAAAAAAACTTACGGCTACGTAGGGCTTGCTGAAAAAGTAGAAACCATTGATGTAGGGTCGTTACAGGCGATAAAGCCGCCAGCAAGTGCAAGGTCAATTTACGCATTCTCGACGTTTCAGCCGATCTACCCTTGCACTTGAAGATCCAAAGCCCTTAAAAAAAAGGATTTTTTGTACGAGCTTTCAAGGGTTTCAGCTTTTATTTGGCTGGATCAGACTTTTTCAGGAAGCCCTAGATAGAGGATCAGGTAGATGTAGCCATTGCCACCATCTGGGGGCTGCTATTGAAAGCGAACTGAATCTATTATGGGATTCATCGTCGATCTAGCTTGCCTGAGTAGAGTGGCTAGATCAATAGGGAAAACTGTAGTCTTCCTTTCAAGAAACTAAAATCACACGGGCTTGTCACTACAATGCTGACCCAATATTTAGTTCGGCCAATCCCCTCCATTCCTGCATGGTAGGCGTGATTGCATACGACAGGCCATCTCAACTCAGGGATCGCCCTAATTGCTCAAGAGCGCTTCTACAAACTCATAACTAGAGAACGGTCGTAAATCTTCGATCCCTTCCCCAGCCCCAATAAACCGAATCGGCAAGCCCAACTGCTGCACCACCGCTAGGGCGATGCCCCCCTTTGCCGTGCCATCCAACTTGGTCAGCACCACCCCACTCAAACTCGCCGCTTCAGCAAACACCTGCGCCTGCCGCAACCCGTTTTGACCCAGGGTGGCATCCAGCACCAGCAGGGCTTCAATGCGCGCATCGGGAGCTTTTTTGTCGATGATGCGCCGCACCTTACTCAGCTCATCCATCAAATTTTTCTTGTTCTGCAACCGTCCAGCGGTGTCCACCAGCAGCAGTTCCGTCCCCCGCGACTGGGCCGCCGTGATGGCATCAAACACCACCGATGCGGGGTCCGTATTGTTGCCAGGGTTGGCAATCACCTCCACATCACTGCGGGCTCCCCATGCCTTCACCTGCTCCACCGCCGCCGCCCGGAAGGTGTCGGCAGCGGCAATCAGGCAGTTATAGCCTGACTTTTTGGCAATGTGGGTCAATTTGCCGATGGTGGTGGTTTTGCCAGCCCCATTCACCCCGACCATCAGCCACACATTCAGCATGTCCTTATCGGGCACAAAGGTCAGGTTGTGGGCATCCCCCAGGGGACGATCCAGCATTTCCCGCAACAGGGTCTTGAGATAGGCGATCGCCTGTTCCGGGGGCAAAATCTCCTCTCGCAACCGCTGCTGCAGGGCCATAATGATCGTGTCGGTGGCTTCGACCCCCACATCCGCCTGTAGCAGCAGGGCCTCAATTTCCATCACCGCCTCATCATTGAGGGGGCCTTGACCCACAATCGCCTTGAGTTGGTTTACCAAACCCCGACGGGTTTTATCGAGGCCCTGACGGAGCCGGTTTAACCAGGTGATTTCCTCTAGGGAAACATCTTCGGCCAGACGCCCTTGGCCCGCCAGCACCTCCGCTGACCACAGAAAGGCTTCGTCAAAGTCGACATCGGGCAGGACCAGGGAAGCGGTGGGTGGGACCATGGGGGCCGGTTCGGGCTCCGGTTCCACAATGGCCGTTTCTTGCAATTGCGCGAGACGGGCTTGGCGCTCTGCGTTGGCCTGGAGCCAGGCTGGTCCCGTGGGCGCGGGTTCGGCTTCTGGGCCTTTGTCTCCCTCTGGCTCTGATGCGGGTGTTTCCGCCTCAGGGTCTGGCGCGGTTGCCTCAGCCGTTTCGGTGCCCGTCGCGGTCTGTTGCTGTTGAATATTTTGGTAGGCCGCCTTTGCCCAAGCCAGATAATCCTCTGGGCTCGCCGGGGCAGCGCCGGTGGCCTCAGCATTGGCCTCGGTAGAACTCTCCTGAGACGCTGCTGCCGAGGGGGTTGCCGGGGTATCGTGGCTGCGACTAAACCAGTTGAACTCTGTCATGGACGGTGAAATGGCGTTCTAGCGGGGTGAATGTCGTTTTCAACCTTACACCAGGGAGGACTGGGCATTGGATTGGGGCTCATTCCCCCCTGGGGCATCGGGTTGGGTAATCCCAGACTGATGTTTCCGGTACTGGTTAAACCAGCGGCGCAGGACCCCATTAATAAACCGGTACCCATCTTCATCGCTATAGCGTTTCGCCAGTTCCACGGCCTCGTTAATGGCAATGCGATCCGGCAAGCCCAGGTATTGCATCTCGATCACGGCAATGCGAAGGATGTCGCGATCAATCTGGGCCAAGCGCTTCACTTGCCAAGCCACCATCACCTCATCCAAGTCCGCATCTACGTCCGTCCGGTACTGAGCCCCATAGCGGAGCAGTTCCAAGGCGTAGCTCCGGACCTCTTTTTGATTGGAGGTCTGCACCAAGGTGGGGATTTGGAGGGAGTCGCCGAGGCGATTAATGGCTTCTTGGGTGGCGGCGATCGCATCCTGCACCATTGCCCGCGCCCCGGACACATCAGTCGCCCGAGTTTCACTGGACAAGAGTCGTTCTTGACTGCGCTCTAGATCTGCCGATGCGGTTTCCAGGGCATCTCGGGTTTCCCCAGCAAGGGAGCGAACGGCGGCTGCAATCAATTCTTCCAAAGATTGGGCAGCCAATTTTTCGGGGCGGTTAGGCAGTTGTCCCATGCCCAATAGCGCCAATTCACGGGCAATACGACGAGCCTGCATGGTTTCCCCCAGAGCAAATGGCTTTGTAATCTTAACAGTCTTCTTCTAAGGGCATCATGGATAGTGGCACCGGGCGCTCGGTTGAGGATGGATTCAACTGCAAAATCGGGGCCTTGGCTGTTGCCGGATCCGTTAAGCCATGATCGGTCGGGATGGCTGCCGTGAGATCTGGGCCGACGATCCCCCCGGACAACAGCACCTTGAAGGCTTCTTCGATGGAGATCGACAGATTGATTACATCCTGCTCCGGCACCACGGCATACCAACCGCTAGTGGGGTTGGGGGTGGTGGGAATAAACACACTCAACATCGCGGGGTTGGCGGAGACAGCAGCTTGAGCGGCCGCCGAACCGGTCACAAAGGCTAAGGCCCAGAGTCCCCGGCGAGGATATTCCACCAGGACGACGCGCCGGAAGCGGTTCTTGGAGTCCTGAAAAACCGTTTGTAGCAATTGCTGCAGGGTTTTATAGAAGGCCCCGGCCAAGGGAATGGATTCAACGATGCGCTCCCCTAAGTCCAGGAGCCATCGCCCAGCAATATTCCGGGCCATCAGGCCGATCAGCAAAATACTCAATAACGGCACCGCAAAGCCGACCGCCAGGTTAATGGTGTCTCCTAGCAGGGGCGGCAAGCCGGTAAAGGGATTGAGTTGCTTCGGAAACCGGGTCAAAAACCGAATTACCCAGTTGGCAATGGTGATGATCAGCCAAATGGTCGTCGCTAGCGGAATGACCACTAGCAAACCCGCAATCAGATCATTTTTTAGGTCTTGCTTCAGTTTATCCAACACAAGCCATCCGATTCGAAATCAAAAATCCGTTTAAGTCAATGGGGTTCAAAGAATCGGCCTCCCGTTCACAGTCGTTTCAGATCAACCTCATCAACAGCCCTACTCTGCTTATTGTAAACAGGGCTGACCCAAGCTGCGGCAAGATCTCCTTGAGGGCAAGGCAAGGGCAACGACTCTGCTTATTCTGCCTTATCCTACGGCGAGATGGTATCAGCGGTAACACTATTGTGCTAGATTGCGCCCCTATGGTGAGGCTCTAGCGGTGGACAAGCTGCCCTGGTGCGGTTACATCCCCAGGGGCAGGGAAGTCGATCCCCGTGCGCTCCGAGCGAAAACGGTCTGATCTCAGGATGTTAAGTCCTTTTTGGGTCGTACGCTTTGGGTCCCGCCCACCGCTATGATCCATTCCAGTTCAGCTTTACCCCCATCAACGCTTCAGGGTTGCTACCCCCATGATTGATTCCCTTAATTCTGCTCAACCCCCTGCTGATGATCCCAACCATCTGTCGGATCTGCGATCGCTCGTGCAGCGGGTGATGGCCGATGGTAAGATCTCCCGCCAAGAGGCTCAGCAGTTGCGAGCCGCCTTGTTTGCCGATGGTCAGCTCACCCCCGACGAACTAGAGGTGGTGCGGAAGGCCATGCGAGAAACCCTAGGGGACAATCCTCTGGAATTTGATTGGACATCTTGATGGGGGACAGGGAGCCATGAACCTACCGGTTCAACCGGGAGACAGCTATCCCTTGGGGGCCACGGTGTATGAGGAAGGGGTCAACTTTTGCCTTTATTCCCAACATGCAACGGGGATCGATCTGCTGCTGTTCGACACCCCAGAGGATCCCTATCCCATCCATACCCTGCACCTCAATCCCAGTGATCACCGCTCCTTTTACTACTGGCATGTGTTTGTGCCGGGGTTAAAGGCGGGTCAGATTTACGCCTATCGGGCTTCAGGTCCCTTTTTGCCCCGCGAGGGCTACCGTTTCGACCCCACCAAGGTGCTGCTCGACCCCTACACCTATGCGGTGGTGGGGCAAGAACATTACGATCGCCAAGCGGCCTGCCGACCAGGGGAAAACTGCCCCCGCGCCCTGCGCGGCGTGGTGGTCGATTGTCGAGACTATGACTGGGAAGGGGATACTCCCCTAGAGCTACCCTACGCCCAAAGCATCATTTATGAGATGCATGTGGGGGGATTTACCCGCCACCCCAGTTCTGGAGTGCCCCCTGAAAAGCGGGGCACCTTTGCCGGAGTGATTGAG
>JAQCKL010000417.1 GCA_027592485.1 Cyanobacteriota bacterium | reverse complement strand
GCTTGGCTCACAGTCTGCTCTTGCTGGGCTATTGATATGAAATCTTTCTATTGTTCGAGGTGCCCTAATCAAGAACACTCAAGGAAAAACTTAGAAGAATTATCCTATGGATAAGCCCTTGAAATCCTATTCATATCTTCTTGAATGTGACGGCAGTTCTGATTTTGGGTGTCGTTTATTCTAAATAATTTGTTGGAGTGAGTGCCATGGTTATCGCGTCTTCACCTCAAGTAAAGCCCCTATCTGACCAAGCCCTAAGCAAGCTCCATGCTTACTGGCGTGCTTGTAATTACCTGGCGGTGGGCATGATTTATCTGCGGGATAACCCCCTTTTGAAGGAGCCCCTCCAAGCCAAGCATGTGAAGCACCGTCTACTGGGCCACTGGGGGGCGTCGCCTGCCCTGAGCTTCACCTACATCCACTGCAACCGACTGATCAAAAAATACGACCTCGACATGATCTTCATGGCGGGGCCGGGCCATGGGGCTCCGGGGGTATTGGGACCGGTTTACCTAGAGGGGGCCTATTCCGATATCTATCCCGACAAGAGCCAAGATGCTGAGGGCATGGAGAAATTTTTCAAGCAGTTTTCCTTCCCCGGTTTCATTGGTAGCCACGTCACCCCCGAAACCCCTGGCTCCGTCCATGAGGGGGGAGAGCTGGGCTATAGCGTCTCCCATGCCTATGGCACGGTGTTGGATAATCCTGATTTGATCACCTGCTGCGTGGTGGGGGATGGCGAGGCGGAAACCGGTCCCTTAGCCACTGCCTGGCATTCCAACAAATTTATCAATCCAGCCCACGATGGGGCAGTGCTGCCGGTCCTTAACCTGAATGGCTACAAGATCGCCAACCCCACTTTGTTGGCCCGCATTTCCCATGAAGAATTGGAAAGTCTCTTTCGGGGCTATGGCTATACCCCCTACTTTGTGGAGGGCAAAGACCCTGCCGAGATGCATCAGCAGATGGCAGCGGTGATGGAGGAATGCATTCTCCATATCAAGCGGGTCCAGCGGGAGGCCCGCTTGAATGGCAAGATCGAGCGGCCCCGCTGGCCGATGATCGTGCTGCGTACCCCCAAGGGCTGGACCGGTCCGGAGGAAGTGGATGGCCATAAAGTGGAAGGCTTTTGGCGCGCCCATCAGGTGCCGATGGGGGGCATGCACAGCAATCCCGAGCACCTGCGCCGCCTCGAAGCCTGGATGCGCAGCTATAAGCCAGAGGAGCTATTTGATGAGAATGGCACCCTGATCCCGGACCTAAAAGAGCTAGCTCCGGTGGGTGATCGCCGCATGGGTACCAACCCCCACAGCAACGGTGGGCTGATCCGCCGGGAACTGAAGATGCCTACCTTCCAGGAGTATGCCGTTGCCTTTGACCAACCGGGCACCGTGGAGTACGAAAACACCAAAGTGCTGGGGATTTTGATGCGGGAGATCATTCGTCATAACCCCGATAATTTCCGGCTGATGGGGCCGGATGAAACCGCCTCGAACCGACTGCAAGATGTTTACGAGGTAACTAAAAAGGTGTGGATGGCGGACCTGTATCCCGAAGATGAGGATGGCGGCGAGCTGTCTCGGGATGGCCGGGTGATGGAAATGCTCAGCGAGCACACCCTCCAGGGTTGGCTTGAAGGTTACCTGCTCACCGGTCGCCATGGCCTCTTCCACACCTACGAAGCTTTTGCCCATGTGGTGGATTCGATGTTTAACCAGCATGCCAAGTGGCTGGATATCTGTCGCAACCATGTGCCCTGGCGGGCGGCGGTGTCGTCGTTGAATATTTTGCTGTCGTCCCTGGTATGGCGGCAGGACCACAACGGCTTTAGCCACCAAGATCCGGGCTATGTGGATTTGGTCACCAACAAGAGTCCCGATGTGGTGCGGGTTTACTTCCCCCCTGATGCCAACTGTTTACTCTCTGTGGCCGATCACTGCTTCCGCAGTGTGAACTATATCAACGTGATTATTGCTGATAAGCAAAAGCACCTGCAGTACTTGTCCATGGACGAGGCCATCAAGCATTGCACCAAGGGGGTTGGCATTTGGGGCTGGGCCAGTAATGACGACTGCGGCGTTGAACCTGACGAGCCCGATGTGGTGATGGCCTGCTGCGGCGACATCCCCACCATGGAATCCCTTGCGGCGACGGCCATTCTGCGGGAGGAATGCCCCCAGGTGAAGGTGCGGTTTGTGAATGTGGTGGACCTATTCAAGCTGGTGTCCGAGGGCGAACATCCCCATGGGTTGAGCGATCGCGATTTCAATTCCCTGTTCACCACTGACAAGCCGATCATCTTTAATTTCCACGGCTATCCCTGGTTGATCCACAAGCTGGTGTACCGCCGGTCTAACCAGGAGCGCATCCATGTGCGCGGCTATAAGGAGCGGGGCAATATCAACACCCCATTAGAGTTGGCAATCAATAACCAAATCGACCGGTTCAACCTAGTGATCGATGTGATTGACCGGGTGCCGAGGCTGGGGTCGGCGGCGGCCTATGTGAAGGAGCGGATGAAGAACAAGATCATCGAATGTTTGGCCTATGCCCATGAGCATGGCACCGATTCGGCGGAAATCACTGGCTGGAAATGGCCCTATGGGGGCGATTGCCCGTAGGGGCAATCACGATCGCCTGATGAGCTTAAACCTCTACTTGCTGCGCCATGGGGAAACCACCCATAGCCAAACCGGGGGCTACTGCGGTGCCCTCGATCCAGAGCTGACCCCAGCTGGGCTGCAAATGGCCCAGGCCTTTGCCGATGCCTACCAAGACCTGCCTTGGACGGCGGTATTTGCCAGCCCCATGAAGCGCACCATCGCCACTGCCCAACCCCTCTGCAACGCGACCGGAATCACGCCGCAGTTGCGGGACGGACTGAAGGAATTGCACTACGGGGAATGGGAAGACCGCACCCCTGCCAATGTGCAGCAGTGCTACCCCGACGACTATGGCCAATGGCTCACCGAACCCGCCTGGAATCCGCCTACGGGCGGGGAGACGGCGGTGCAGGTGGCCAGTCGGGCCTCGCTGGCGATCGCCGAAATCGAGGAAATCTGCACCGAGGGCAACGTGCTGGTGGTCTCCCACAAAGCCACCATTCGTATTATTCTTTGTAGCCTGCTGGGTATTGACCTGGGTCGCTATCGAGATCGCATCGAGATGCCCGTTGCCGCCGTTAGTCTGGTGGAATTTGGCCGTTATGGCCCCCTGCTGAAGCGCATGGGCGATCGCGCCCATCTGCCCGAGGCGCTGCGTAATCGCGCCGGGAGCTGAGGACTCATGCATATCCTGGTGCTGAATGCTGGGTCCAGCAGTCAAAAAAGTGAGCTGTATGACCTGGGGGCGGCGCTGCCCCCTGAGCCCCCCACCCCAATTTGGTCCGCCCAGCTCGATTGGCACGATGCCGATGCCGCCACCTTGACGGTCAAAACGGGCGATCGCCTAACGCGGGAACTGGCGAAGATCTCTCGATCAGCAGCCCTCTCCCAACTGTTGAGTACCCTCTGGCAGGGGCCGACCCAGGTGATCCCGAGTCTGGAAGCCATTGACGGGGTGGGCCATCGGGTGGTGCATGGGGGGCAAGACTACCGGGCCAGCGTGGTGATTACCCCTGAGGTGAAAGCCGAGATCGCCCGCCTCAGCTGCCTCGCCCCTAACCATAATCCCGCCAACCTAGAGGGCATTGAGCTCATGGAACAGCGCTTGGGGGATGTCCCCCAAGTCGCCGTATTCGACACTGCCTTCCACAGCCAGATGCCCCCTGCTGCCACCACCTATTCCGGCCCCTACGACTGGCTCAACCAGGGCATTCGCCGCTACGGTTTCCATGGCATTAGCCACCAGTATTGTGCCCACCGCGCCGCTGAATTGCTGGGGCGGGATCTGGCCGAACTACGATTGGTGATCTGTCACCTGGGCAATGGCTGCTCTCTGAGTGCGGTGAAGGGGGGCCACAGCATTGATACCACCATGGGCTTTACGCCGCTGGATGGGTTGATGATGGGTACCCGTTCGGGATCGGTGGATCCGGGGATTTTGATTCACTTGATGCGCCAGGGCTATACCGCCGATCAGCTCGATCAGATGCTCAACAAAGACTCGGGTTTGAAGGGGATCTCAGGGGTGTCCCATGATTGGCGGCAGATTGAGCAGGCGATCGCCCAGGGCAATGACCGGGCCACTTTGGCACGGGATATGTATTTGCACAGCCTCAAGGCCCACATTGGCGCAATGATTATGGGTCTGGGTGGGGTGGATGCGATCGTGTTTACCGCTGGGATTGGGGAACATGCGGCCTCGGTACGAACAGCGGTGGGTGATTCCCTAGCGTTTCTCGGGGCCAGGATAGATGCGGCTAAAAATGATGCTTCGCCCGTGGATGCAGACATTGCCACGGCAGAGTCTACGGTGCGGATGCTGGTGATTCATACCCAGGAGGATTGGGCGATTGCTAAAGACTGCTGGCGCTGTCTAAATCCCAAATCACAACACCATGGCCACTGAACTTCAACTGGCATCGGGCTCTCAACTCACGCTGGTTTTACCCTTGGTTGAGGCCTTTCATGAATTTGAAGGGCTCACTATTACCGCCGCCGAGCGGCGAGCAGCGGTGCAAACCTTGTTGAGCGATCGCTCCCTGGGCGGCATTTGGCTGATTTATGACCAGGGCAATCTCGTTGGTTATATTGCGCTCTGCATCGGATATATAGCCGTCGCCACTTAGGTTAAGACGTTACCACCTTGAGAACGTGCTCCATCGCATCTCTTAA
>JAQCKL010000416.1 GCA_027592485.1 Cyanobacteriota bacterium | reverse complement strand
TATGCCTTAAGGGGCGGCCAAAAACAGCGGGTGGCGATCGCGGGGGCGATCGCCCGTCATTGTCACGTGCTGCTCTTGGATGAACCGACGGCCCTGCTGGATCCAGACAGTCAACTGGAACTGGTTAACCAGGTTCAGCAGCTTGTCAAAGAACGTCAGCTTGCCGCCCTGTGGGTCACTCACCGGCTACTAGAACTGGACTACTGTGATCGCGCCTTCTTGTTAGAGAAAGGAGAACTGAGCGAACATCAGTCTCCCAGTCAACTCAGACAGCAACTATCGGCCTAGTATGTGACGGCATCAGGTCCAACACTATTGCGGAGGGCCGAGGGGCAGCAGGGGCAAGGGGGCTAGAAACCGGACGATTCAAATCTAGGGTTTTTAAAGCTGACAACCATGTGAACCCATTCAATAGTCTTTTCACTTCCACCGCAGAGTACTAGGACCTGATATCGATAGGCAAAAAAAATCCCAGGGCCAAGGGCCACTGGGATTTGGAATCAGGGTGCATCTACCAATCCACTTAACGGCAGTGCCCCCGCTAATCCGGCCAATTTTTAGAGGATTCATCGATTTTTCATCGTTTTAGCGGGTTTTTCCGTACATCCTCTGTAGGGGGTTAGACCCCCCATGCCGTAAATATGCGGAAGGATTGCAAGCTGCTCTAGGGCAATTCTGGGGTAATCTGTTAGCCTAGCCGGTCTAACGACCCTCTCAGGTTTATGACTGCTGCCATGGAAAGTACGCTTCAACCCCAAGTTCAGACATCTTCACTGCCCGTCCTTAAGCCAGCGGTTTATATCGTGGGGGCGGGGCCAGGGGACCCAGATCTGCTGACGGTGCGGGGACAGCGAATCTTGCAACAGGCAGACGTGATTGTCTACGCCAATTCCCTGGTGCCCCAGCAGATGCTGGATTGGGGCCACCCTGAGGCTGAACGGGTGGGTACGGCCAATCTCACCCTAGAGACCATCGTGCCGCTGATGATTGAGCGGGTGCGAGCGGGAAAATCTGTGGTGCGACTCCATTCCGGGGACCCCAGTCTCTACAGTGCTATCCACGAGCAGATTCAACTGCTGGCCGAGGCCGAGATTGCCTTTGAAGTCATTCCTGGGATTAGCGCCTTCCAAGCGGCGGCGGCCAAGTTGAATGCGGAATTAACGATTCCGGGATTGGTGCAGTCGATTATTCTCACCCGCATTAGCGGTCGCACCCAAGTTCCTGAAACGGAAGAACTGGGGGCTTTGGCCGCCCATAAAACCAGCCTGTGCCTCTACCTCAGCGCCCGCCACGTCGATGCCGCCCAGGCCCAACTCATGGCCCATTATCCAGCGGATACCCCCGTGGCGATCTGCTATCGGTTGGGCTGGCCCGACGAGCAAATCCACCTTGTCTCCCTGGATGCCATGGCCACGGTCACCCGTGACGCCGATCTGATTCGCACAACCCTCTATGTGATTAGCCCTGCGTTGGGTGCCGCCAAGGCGCGATCGCGGCTATACAACCCTGACCATACCCATCTCTTTCGGCCCCGCCCCAGCCAAACCCTGGCGTAGCCGTGTGCGCTTATGGAGTTCATGCTGTCGGCAAGTGTTGGTCACGCCAATTATTCCTAAGGCTCCGGGCATGTTGTACATAGACCCACGACTAGACCAACGGCGTTGCATAATTAAGGTATGAATTAGGGGTAATCTGCAATACAATGTCCTGAATGTGGAGCCACTCACATCCGTAAGAATGGCAAAAAGAAAGGTAAGCAAAACCACATTTGCGTTGAGTGCGGTCGTCAGTTTATCGACCACTACGATCCGCCCAGAGGCTACTCCGATGCGTTCAAGCGCGAATGTCTCAGAATGTACGTCAATCAGTCCGGCTTTCGGGCCATTGAGCGGGTCAAAGGGGTGCATCACACCACGGTCATCACGTGGGTGAAACAGGTAGGTGAATTGTTACCGGATGCTTACGATCCAGAGACGGTGCCTGACGTTGGAGAACTCGATGAGTTGTCAACCTTCGTCGGCTCAAAAAAAACAAAATCTGGATTTGGACAGCCGTAAACCATTTTTAACCCAGTATTCTGGCGTGGACTATCGGTGACTGCAGTGCCGCCACCTTTGAATCCGTTTGGGTCGTGGTCAGCCTCTGGCAGTGCTACTTCTATGTCACGGATGGGTACAAGGTGTATCCCCAGTACATCCCGGACGGGGACCAGATTGTCAGCAAGACCTACATGACTCGGGTCGAGGGAGAAAACACGCGGCTCAGGCATTATCTGACTCGATTGGCCCGAAAGACATTGTGCTATTCCAAGTGCGTAAATATGCTGAAGCACTCTATCCGTTTGCTACTTCACTACCTCAAATTTGGGGAGGTACCTGTCCCAGCATAGATTCATACTCTTATTCAGCAACGCCTAAAGTCGAGCTCAGGTGGGATTGGGCTGATTGCGAAATCGATATTGCTTTAAGACTTCATTAAGTTGGGTGCAAGCCGCTAGGTAGTTGCAACCCTGCTGCTTTTGGATAAAGGCGACCAATACTGAATAGCTGGCTTGCTTACAAATCAACTCGTCCAACTCATTCATACTTTAAAATCTGTAGACCTCTCGCCCAGTAAGCCTAACAAGTAACTGTCATGTCAGGGCTGAATAACAACATTAATGAACCAAACGATTCCCGTATTGGATTTGCAGGTCTTTCAGCATGGCGATCCAATCCAGCAAGCTGACTTTGTCCAAACCCTAAAAACAGCCCTAGAAAGCCTGGGGTTCTTCGCCTTAATCAACCATGGGGTTGATTCGGCATTGATTCAAGCCGCCTATGGGGTGACCACCACTGTCTTTGAGTTGCCGGCAGCCACCAAGGCCCACTACGAAGATCTGAGCCTCCACGGTCAGCGAGGCTTTACCCACTTTGGTCGCGAACATGCCAAGGATCATCCCCACCCCGACCTCAAAGAGTTTTGGCATATCGGTCGGGCGTCGGCCCTGCCAGCCAACCTGTGGCCGGGTGAGGTGCCCGCCTTTCAGCCGGTCTTGACGGAGCTGTTTCAGCAATTAGAGCACTGTTCGCTACAGCTCTTGCAAGCCTGCGCCTTAGCCCTCGATCTGCCCCGCCATTACTTTAGGGAGCGGGTGTTCGATAGCCCCACCCTCTTGCGGGTGATTCATTACCCGCCCATTCCTCCAGAGGCTCATCCGGCTAGTTTGCGGGCGGCTCCGCACCAGGACATTAACTTGATTACCCTGCTCTGTGAGGCAACTGCACCGGGGTTGGAATTGTTGCAACGGGATGGCCAATGGCGCGCGATCGCCCCCCTGCCAGGGCAAATCATTGTGGACAGCGGGGACATGTTGCAGAACCTCACCAATGGCTTGTTTCCCAGCACCACCCATCGGGTCGTCAATCCCGATCAGGATCGCGAGCGGCGCTTTTCGCTGCCGTTTTTCGTCCATCCTCGGCCCGAGGTGGATCTGACCCCGTTGCCCCAGTGCGTGGCCCAAACGGGAGGGGCTCTCCGTTACCCCAGCTTGACCGCCGGGGCGTATTTAGCCCAACGGCTCCAGGAAATTGGCTTAAGCCAGGCTTGATCGGGGCTCCGAGTCTGGCGAGAAAGCCTTTCCAGTAGAACCTTTCCAGTAGAACCTGCCCAGTAGAATAAGAGTACCTATCTGATTTTCTTACCGGTAAAGTATTATGCTGCTCTCCGCTGGACTCCCCGCCTTTTTTGTCACCCTCCGGGAGGGGGTCGAGGCAGCGCTGGTGGTGGGCATTGTTTTGGCCTGTCTCAATAAGGCCCAACAGTCTTACCTGAATCGCTGGGTCTACGCTGGGATTGGGGCGGGGCTGCTGGGTAGTGCCCTGATCGGGATTATTTTAAATACTGCGGTGGCCCAGTTCCAGCAAGGGTTGCCGGGTTTAGAAGCCCTGATTGAACCTTTGTTTGACAGTCTGTTCGGCGCGATCGCCATCATCATGCTGAGCTGGATGTTGGTCTGGATGACCCGCCAAGCCAGCGCCCTCAAAACCAATATCGAAGGCACCCTGTCGGCGGCGCTGACCGATGCCGTGGGGGCAGAATGGACCCTATTTAGCTTGATCTGCATCGCCGTACTGCGGGAGGGCATTGAGACGGTGCTGTTTATTTTTACTTCCGTTCAGGACAGCGGTGCGGCCTTGGTGGGGGCCATGGGCGGACTAGTCGGAGCCACGCTGATTGGATTGGCCCTGTTCAAGTGGGGCATCCGCATCAACCTGCGGCGCTTCTTTCAGGTGATGGGCATTTTGCTGCTGCTGATTATTGGCGGATTGGTGATTTCCTTTTTCCACAATTTGGATGAGGCGTTCTCGGTTTTTAGCAGCCTCTCCCCGACGATGGGAGACCTGTGTATTTCCCAGCAATCCTGTTTGCTGGGGCCTTTACTTTGGGATGCCCATGGGGTCTTACCCGACAAGGGTTTTCCGGGGGTGCTATTGAAGACGCTGCTGGGCTATCGCGATCGCATGTATGCTGGGCAACTCTTGGCCTATGGCCTGTTTTTGACCGTGGTGGGCGGGGCTTATTTCCGCAGCCTGACCCCGCCATCGTTGAAGCCGCAGGAGCCATCCGTATCTTGAAGTTAGAGCAGGGGTGATGGGGTAGGGTTGGCAGAGAAAAAGCTGGAATGGCCCATGGAGCATTCCAAACATCGCGGTGATATTGAGCGGTGTGTAACGAAATTTCGACGAACAACTCGTTGCAACG
The DNA here is from genome assembly GCA_027592485.1 of Cyanobacteriota bacterium. Taxonomy (GTDB): domain Bacteria; phylum Cyanobacteriota; class Cyanobacteriia; order Phormidesmidales; family Phormidesmidaceae; genus PCC-6406. The sequence goes on along the minus strand of JAQCKL010000416.1, from coordinate 49 downwards.
GCACAGCTAGTAACACCGTCCGCGAGGTCCAGGACGGCGGTCCGTCCTG
>JAQCKL010000415.1 GCA_027592485.1 Cyanobacteriota bacterium | reverse complement strand
GGGGGTCTTAACTAACAACTGAACTGCCTCTAGCACGGCCACCACCCGATCTGGTGGACAGCGATCTAAGTCATCAATGTAAATCACGACCCGTGCCGGACCCCTGGGAAAGACTTGGCGGAGCGTCGTCAATTGGTGGCCTAGATCCGTCGCATCTATAGGGGGCAACAGACTATAGCTCAAGGTCTGCAAGTCCTGTTTGACCTGGTGCATTAGTCCTAGGTGCTGATCGTAGCTATTGTCCTCTAGGCGCGCTTTTACGAAGCTGCTCAATGACCCGTAGCCCAACTGTGGTAAAGCCGCTTCCTCCCGTGCAATGTGTTGATCCAGTACTGCCGTTTCCTGGGCCAAATCCTCCATAGTCTGGGTTAAGCGTTGCTGCTGCTGAGTCAGATTATCTAAATCCTGAGTTAGCGATCGCAACTCAAGATCCGTCTCAATCCGTCTTGCGACCGCAATCGCCGCCTCTTGCTCCCGTCGCTGATGAAAATCTGCTGTCTGTTCCCCATAGTCTGCCAGGGTTTGCATCACTTGGCGGTGCCACCGTTGCCCAGACCTTAAGAGCCGTTGACCGATGCCAACCGCAGGCAACAGCGGCACCATCAACCCCGCTAACTGGGCTGCCCAACTTTCCACTTGCACAGCCGCAAGGAGGATGGGCAACCCTAGGGCCATGAGCCCCAGCACCCCACAGCCCACCACCATCCAACTATTCTTGAGCAACCATTGTTTCAATACCTGACGGTTCAGATTTATCTGTCGTCCGTTCACCGTGAAGATACCAGTTTCCAAAATGTGGGTGATCAGTGCCCGAATGGTGGTGGTATCGGCACTGAGTAGGCTGCTGGAGGATTCAGGTGTCGATTCTTCTGATCGATGTATAGATTGGTCGAGGGCCTGGGCGATCGCCTGCTTCAGGGCGTCATAAACAGGCTGCCCCAACCGCTGAACTAGGATGATGCGTGAAATCCGCAAGGCTCCATCAATGGCCTGGGTCACCTCCTGGCTGGCTTGCATGTGCAAATAAGCTGTTCGCTCCCTCTGCTGGCGGTGCTTGGCGGCGATATCCGCTTGGATGGCCCCCAGTTGCTTACCCATGGCCTGATGCTTAGCCGCCTTTTCCGCCCGTAGAGCCTTCTGCTCCGCAAGGTGTTGCTCCTCGGCTAATTTGCGCTGTCCATATTCCTGCTTTAAAAATTGCTCCCAAAGAACGCTGTCCATATTCTGGTGATCCAGCGCCTCCAGATGGGTGGGCTCCAGGACTCGCTCCAGAAAGTAGCGCCGCTCCTCGTCATTGCTTTTGTACAGCACTGACCAATAGGGGCCAGACCGACAGAGCACCTCAGCGGGGTCTCCGTCCTCCCCCGCCAAGACCTCAGCCATACGTTGCTCTAGGGAAATTTGGCGATCGAGCTCTAGAAAAATGGTCTGCATTAGACTGGCCCACAGATCTGACTTGGCAAACGTCCAAGCGTCAAACCGGATTTGGTAAACGTGACCGACGTAGGGCGATAGCCGTTCGTTATGGGGATTGGGGTGCCAAGCCTCGGTTTGAGGGTTAATAGCACGGCTGCGTAGGGCCGTCATTCGAGCCTGCATCAAATGCATGATGTAGGACTTACCCCCGCCCCATCCGCCCAAGATGCCGACGGTCATAGGAGGCTGCAAATCCCGCATCAGCAATAGATCTGCCAAGGCGTTGATTTCATCCTTCAGGTTGAGCAGGTCTTCATCCTGGGCCGCATCGTTCTGCAGGCTGCCCCCCAAGAGGGCATCCCGGTAGCTGCGGGCTAGGCAAAAAAAGGCCCGCTGCCAGAGTTCGCGGCTCAGGGGGCGGTGGTCAAGCCTGAGTTGGTGGACAACATCATTAATCCGCAGGGGCAGATGGGGGGCTAAGGCCGCGAGGATGTGGGCACATTGCTCCCCTGAAGGGAGAGGCGCGGTGGTGTCATCGGTAATTTGCCCAGAGGCTACTTCGTCCGCTATCTGGAGGATGTCCGGTAACAAGTCCGGTACCTCTATGGCTAAGGCACTGAGGTATAGAATGCTCTGTGCTGGCTTCGAGAATTGTTTAGCGTGCTGCTGGGCCTCCGACCGAAATTCAGGAAAGCGCTGGGCTAGGGTGACGATCGCGCGGGCGCGTTGATGGGGATGATCCAGGTCCCGAGTGAGGGTAGCGGCTTCCAGCCTGTGGGGGTGGGTCAAGTGGGGGATAAGACGGCAAAGCAGTTCCGTCTGTTGATGTTCGGGGAGATGCCCCAGTTGGCGTAGGGCTAGGGATTGGTGCCTTTGTCCCTGGGGATGACTGGCCCAGGCCACCCAGGCTTCGGCCTGAGCATAGGGGTCGCTGATCGCGGCGATTTCCTCCCTGAACCAACCCTCGTCTAGGGGATGAGAAGAGATCGCTTGCACCTGCACCCTGAGCCCCCGACTGTAGGGAGAGTTCGGCAGGGGGGCCAGGGTATGGGCGATCAGATGGGCCACGTCTGCACTCGGTGGCAGTGCCCTAGCCCAACTGGAGAGGATCTGGGCTCGATACCCCATATCGACCAAGGCTGAGGTTAACGCCGTGAACCGTTGCTGGATGTGTCCCTGGTGGGGATCAGAAAGGGCTGGCATGGTGGCAGTTAGGCGACTCAAGACTTCAGCCGCCAGGTGTTCATAGGACAGGCTGCCAGTGGACAACGACTGGAATTGGGACAGTAGATCCAAAAGCCGTGTGATCAAGCCAACAGGGGCTGATGGCTGTTCGGGAGGGGATAGGAAGGCTTGAGGGCATCCTGCCAGGGCGGCGGCTGTTGCGACCAGGACCGCCCCTTGCAAATGGGGACTGGGGATCGCAGGGAGACGAGCTAGCACGGTCTCTAGAAGATGTAGCGGGAGTTGGGGCACCAACGCTACCAGGGCCGTCACCTGGTGATGAGGCACTTTGAAAGCCTGGTAGACCCATTGCAATGCGCCATCCCGTTGCTCCGGTTGGATGTAGGGCACCAAGGTGCAAAAGGCACTGGCGCGATCGCGATTGCGGGGTAACACGATCGCGATCTGATGCAAAAACTCGGGGCCAAGCGTCTGGCTAATACGAGGGCTCAACGCACCCAATACGGTTATCCGATCCGTTGCTGTGGGCAGGTACTCCAATAGCTCCAGGAGCAGGGGATGCTGCTCGGAGGATAGGCCCAGCGTGATTTCTTCAATCCGGGATACAACCAACGGCAAAATGGGCGCGATCGCATCGGTGCGGTATCGCGATGAGGGAATATTGGCCGCTGCGTTGAGAGCGCCAATAATGGCAGGGATTTGACGATCCGGTGGCAGGTGGGGGATGAGCGTCGCCAGGACTTCAGCTTGGCGCTGGGGATTAGTAATTCTCTCGACTGATCGCAGGGCGGTCGTCAGCACTGTCCATCGTTGATTGGTGGTTAAATGCCGAGCGATGGCCGTCAAGGCGGTGATATGGGCCTGTGGATTGGTCAGTTCGTTGGCCGTGGTCAGGGCCGTTGCGAGTAGGGCATTGCGTTGCTCCTCGGCCAGTAAAGGGGCAATGACCTCCAGGGCCTGGATCCGTTCTACGGGACGATCAATTTGCTCTGCCAGGGGGATGAGCCGTTCACGATACTTCGCAGGCACCTGAGCGGCGATCTCCCCCAGTACACGAGCCCGAGGTTGGGCTTGACGAAGGGTGGCGATCGCTTCAATAACCAGGTCCCACCGATCAAGGGCAGCATGGGTGAGTAGAGAACCGATCTGGCCCAGGGTTTTAGCCCGATCGGCCTCGTCGTCAATTTGCCCCAATGCGTCTAAAGCGGCTTCCAGCGTTGAAACTTGTTGTGCCTTTTCTAGATAAGGGATCAGTGCCAGCAGCGCAGGCAGACGATAGCGCTCATTACCCAGTGCTGCCGCCATGGCCAGTGCCTTTTCTAGCAGCAGCGGTTCCGATGGCAGATAGGGAGCCAGAAACTGTAATGCCCGACTGCGAAAGGGCGCAGAGGGCATGGTGTCCGCCATGTGTAATCCCCGTTCGACCCAGGCAGGTTGGCTTTGGAGGAGGTAAGGCGCGAGGGTTTCTAGGGCTTCGACTTGGTTCTGTTCCCATTTCAGGCCCTCGATAACCGCCATCACCTGGGTCTGGACAGTTAAGTTGGCTGGGCCGATGTAGGGAGCCATGACGCGAAGCGCCTCAATCACGGCGGCTCCACGCATTGTGGCAATCTTGTTTAACGCTTGGGTCAGTAATGACTGGCGTTCTTCCCCACTTAGGTCAGCACACAAACTCAGGAGGGCTTGAACGTGCTCTAGCTCTGACAGCAGGGTAGCTACCACCTTCAGGGCTGCATTCCAGACGGGTTCTCGTTGGTTTTCAGGGAGTTTCCGAGCGATCTGTGCCCATACCTCTGCTTGAGCCTGGGGATCGGTTAAGGTTTCTGCGGCGGCTAGCAACGCTTCTAGGACAAGTACATGGTGATCTGACACTTGGGAGGCGATGGCAACCAGGATGCGGGTACGGTGTTGCTCCTGGTCTAGACGGCTACTGGCTAGCAACGCAGTTGTTATGAGGTCAATATCGTGAGCCGGTAAACGGGGCACGATGCTCTTCAGGGCTGTCTGAGCCTCCTCGCTGTCTAAGGTTTGGGTAGTCTGTAGGGCCGTTGCCAGTATCTGCCTACACTGAGACTCCGGCAATTGCGCTGCTATGGCCGCTTGGGCACGGATGCGATGACCCTCCTGCTTTAACCGACCCGCTAGACTTAACGCAGTCTCGCAGAATGCCCTCCCTGCAATAGACAGATGCGGAGCAAT
>JAQCKL010000414.1 GCA_027592485.1 Cyanobacteriota bacterium | reverse complement strand
AACTTGAAAACTTGAGTTTTTACCGTGGGACGAACTACGGGTTTGGATATGGCCAAGGTTTACATAAACATAACGGATTAAATCCGTTTCTCTGTTCGTCCATTTGCAACGGATTTTTAGCACTGCTGTAAAGAATAGTGGCTATCAAGCCAAATTTTAGGGTTAACCCCGATAGGATCAAGGGAACAGCAGTAGGCAGTTCTCTCCATCTATCTGATTTTTACACGTGCCAGTTTCACCCCTATCTAAGTTCATTCAGAACTGTATTCTGCTGCCTCACCCACCCCATCACGAGGATATGCACAATGACTGCTTTAAAAAGACTGGAGGCCGCTGTTCGCTACTTTAGCGAAGCCGTTATGCGAATTTTTAGCCCTAATGAAAAAGAAATTCCCCAGGTGGGTGTTCAACCCTTTGGTGGGGAGCCCCCATCGGAATGGGTTGATGAAGGCTAAAGGGTTTAGCCATAGCAGTCGCCAGTCCGGTCACGACAAAACTGCGAGCCATTTTGCTTCTGCCCTAAGGAGTCAGAGCGATCCTAGCTGTCCTCAGCAAAGGGGCCAGCGCCATAGTAGAAAGCCGCGTTAAAAAGCGGAGACAGCTCCCCAGCGAAAGGCATTGATCACCCATTACAGACATTACAGAACAGGGACGCAATCGTTGATTGCGTCCCTGTTTGAATTACAGCCCTAAGCGGTTGATTGCCCTACTCACCCAATTTGCAGGTCAACTGATTGGCGGGGACGCCATCGGCTTTCAGGACAGCATCAAGACTGATCGAGAAGGGGGATACCTTCCAAATCTCATCGCAATATTCTTGAATCGAGCGATCGGAAGAAAATTTCCCCATTCGCACCGAGTTGAGAATAGACATGCGGGTCCAGTGATCGGTGTTTTGGTAAGCTTGGCCAACCGCTTGCTGACAGTCGATATAGGACTGGTAGTCCGCCATCAACATGAATGGATCATGGTGCAGCAATTTGTCCAACAGGGGCTGGAATAAAGCGCCATCCCCTTGGGAGAAGTGGCCGGAGCTAATCAGGTCAATAGCATCCTTCAGGAATGGATTGCCCTTGTAGGCGTCCCAAGGACGGTATCCTTCCGCTTTTAACGTACTCACCTGGTCAGTGGTGAGACCAAATAGGAAGAAGTTCTCCGCCCCCACCGCGTCACGAATTTCCACGTTGGCCCCATCCAGGGTGCCAATGGTCAGCGCCCCGTTCATGGCAAATTTCATATTGCCGGTGCCCGAGGCTTCTAACCCAGCGGTGGAAATCTGCTCCGACAAATCGGAAGCGGGATAAATCCGTTGACTGTTGGTGACGTTGTAGTTGGGCAAGAAGACGACCCGCAGTTTGTTCCGCAAATCTGGGTCTTTGTTGACCATATCCCCAACGGCGGTGATGAGTTTAATCATCAATTTGGCCATATGGTAACCGGGGGCCGCCTTGCCACCGAAGATAAAGGTGCGGGGGGTAATCTCTAAATTGGGGTTTTGCTTCAGTTGGCTATAAAGGGTGACGATATGCAGGGCGTTCAGGTGCTGACGCTTGTACTCATGGATGCGCTTCACCTGCACATCAAAGAGGGAAGCCGGATCCACTAAAATCCCGAATTGCTTGTGAATGCGACTGGCCAAGTCCCGCTTGACGCTTTGCTTGATTTCCCGCCACTCGTCTCGAAAATTCCTGTCCTCAGCCAGGGGTTCGAGCTGCTGGAGCTTTTCTAGATGTTTGATCCAGCCATCGCCGATGCGGTGGGTAATTGCCTTACTCAGGCGAGGGTTACTTAAGGCGATCCAGCGGCGGGGGGTGACACCGTTGGTCTTGTTGCAGAACTTCTCGGGGAACAGTTCATAGAAGTCCCGCAGCACCGTTTCCTTCAGGAGTTCGCTATGAAGCGCAGCGACACCATTGATGGTGTGGCTGCTGACACAGGCGAGGTTAGCCATGCGCACATAGCGCTCGCCACTCTCATCAATTAGGGACATGCGGGCGAGGCGATCGCTGTCCTTGGGAAATTTCATCCGCACCAACTCTAGGAACTGGCTGTTGATTTCGTAGATGATTTCCATGTGGCGAGGCAGCAGCCGCTCAAATAGGCTGATAGACCATTTTTCGAGGGCCTCAGGCATCAGGGTGTGGTTGGTGTAGGCCAGGGTTTTTTGAGTGATTTCCCAAGCCAAGTTCCAAGCCAAGCCCTGCTCGTCCAGCAGGAGCCGCATCAGCTCAGCGGCGGTGATCGCTGGGTGCGTATCGTTGAGTTGAATGGCAAACTTCTCGTGGAATTTCTCTACGGGCACCTGCTGGCCCTTCAAAATGCGGAACATATCCTGCAAGGAGCAGGAGACAAAGAAAAACTGCTGCTCTAGGCGCAGTTGCTTGCCAGCAGAGGTCTCATCATTGGGGTAAAGCACCTTGGTGAGGTTTTCTGACGAGACTTTTTCTTCGACCGCACCGTAGTAGTTGCCCTGGTTGAAAACGGCAAAGTTAAAGGATTCGATCGCTTCGGCTTTCCACAACCGCAGGGTATTGGCCGTATTCACCTGGTAGCCCAAAATTGGGGTGTCGTAGGGTACCCCTAGGACTTCACGCTCTGGCACCCAATGAACGCGATAGCACCCCTGGGCATCGGTGTAACCCTGAGTGTGGCCCCCAAATTTGACCACATTGGACCATTCGGGGCGAGCCAACTCCCAGGGATTGCCATAGCGCAGCCACTTGTCGGTGCGCTCCACTTGCCAACCATCCCATAGACACTGCTCAAAAATGCCAAATTCGTAGCGAATCCCATAGCCGAGGGAGGGAATTTCCAGGGAGGCCATGGAGTCTAGATAACAAGCGGCTAAGCGCCCGAGGCCTCCATTGCCCAAGCCGGGTTCTTCTTCCTCGGCCAGCAATTCTTCGAAGTCGAGGCCCAATTCTTCCATGGCCTGCTTCACCTGCTCATAAATCCCCATGTTGATCAGGTTGTTGCCCAGGTGCGGCCCCATCAAAAACTCAGCGGATAGGTAGCAGACGGTGCGGGCCCGATCTCGGGTATAGCTTTCGGCGGTGCCATTCCAACGGTGCAACATGCGATCGCGCACCACGCAGGCTAGAGCCATGTAATAGTCGTGCTGGGTGGCTAGGGCCACAGGCTTGCCCTGCACAAAAAAGAGGTTGTCTAGAAAGGCCCGCTTCAGGGTTTCAATGTCCACCCCAGTCCGATAAATCGGACAGGATAGAGCGTTATCAGCGCCATCTGTTGACGGGGACATACCCATAGATTCAAACCTGCATTAAAGAATTTAACGACGATATACCAATAGTTTGCGTGCAAAGGCGGTGGTCTGGGGCACGATTTTATCAAGGTTTAAGTTTTGCGGTGGTGCCGACCCTTGGATGTGAGTCCAGGCAATCCCTCAAAGACCCAGGCTAAACCTGATCGAGTTTTCAGTGCAGACAGCTTACCGAATGGGTACAAATCCAGCCTGAAGCAGCTGTTGCTGCCCTTCACCGCTGAGTACCAGGTTGGCATAGGCTTCCCCTGCCTGCTGGTCGGTTTGGCCATCCGCTCGCACGATCACAAATAACCGACGGGTGAGGGGATAGTCCCCGCTGCGCAAACCCTCAACATTAATCTGATTCCGCTGGCCGGGGCAAGCCGCAGGGGGGACATAGGGCTCGGCATAGGGCAGCACCATTTGGTCGGGCTGACGGCCCACTGCAATGGGCTTGACCGTACATTGGCCCACCACTTCTGGGGCGGAGGCGTAGTAAATCGCACCGGGGGTGTTACTCACCAGCCGCAACGCTTCGGTCGTCGTATTGGCATTTCGTACCGTACCGGGTAAGGGACTACCCGCCAGAACCGTATTGACAAAGAATTCGACGGTGCCCCCTTCTGCCGGGCGCGAGATGGGTACAATCGCCAGATTCGGCCCCCCCACCTGACTCCAATTGGTGATCCGACCCAGGTAAATATCCTGCAGTTGGGTCAAGGTCACCCCTGAGATGGGTAAATCGGGGTGGACCGCGATCGCCAATCCTTCGATCGCCACCGGAATTTCCTTGAGGCTATATCCCTGCTGCTCGGCCCGTTGCCGCTCCTCAGGCTTTAGGGGCCGTGAGGATTGCGCAAAGGACAGTTGATTATTCAGCAGCATCTCAATGCCCGTACCCGATGCCGCGGGAACCCCAATCGGGTCGGTATAGCGCAGTTGAAAGCCGGGGTGGGCCTGCTGCATGGCGGTGTCCACCGTGGTGCGAATGGGAGCCCAGGTGGTACTGCCACCATAGTTAAACAGTCCGGCAGGGACATTGGCCACTTGGGCAAAACCATCCACGCCTGTTGCGGGCGACCCATTGGGGGAAGGGGGGTTAGACGGGTTACCGGTCGTAGGGGCAGAACCCGTGATCCCGCCTAAGCGCAAGCCCCCGTTTTGGTTGAGCCACCAGTAGCCTCCCCCTAAGAGGCCAGCGGTGATCAGTAAAGCGGCTACCAGCACCGGGGTTTCGTTTTTGCCACTCATATCCCGTTCTCCCCAAGGTTCAACCCTTACAAAATACTTGATAGCAGTCGGTAGATGAGGCGGAACAAGGTGGCCACGACTACCGCCATCAGCCCCGCCAAAATCGAAAGCACGAGGGCCGTTTGCAGGGGGGAGTCCGTTGCGGCCAGTACCACCCGTAGGGGCGGGAACAGCACCACCACCGCAAGGGTCACCCCAGCAATAATCACGAGGTCTAAGCGCTCAATAATGCGGCGGGCCTGGAGTAAAACCAGTCCCCCCAGCAGCAAGAGCCAAGCGCCGCTGCCCAGTAA
>JAQCKL010000413.1 GCA_027592485.1 Cyanobacteriota bacterium | reverse complement strand
GGCGATAACCCAGGGTGTCGGCGTTGTATTGGAAGGGAATTAACGTGGCCCAATCCGTGGGACTGGCAGCAAATTCTTTAGACTCTTGGCCATTTAGGTACATCACCTTAATGGGCGACGTCCCTTGGGCAGCTTCAACGGGCAATCCATTAAATTTGCCAGTGGTAAAGAAAGGCGCAATCTTATCAAAATTTGTGATGCGCTTGATATCGATCGGTTGCAAATTCCCGGAAGGAACCACCAGAGGCAGGCTGAAATACTCCCCGTCAAACATGTCATATTGCCCTGGCTGGGTAATGGCAATCTGATTGTTCTCTTCGGTACTCAGGGCGCGCATTTCAATCTTGAAGCCCAAATCTTCTTGGGCCTTGTCGCGAATGTCGTTGATCTGGGCGACACCGGTCCCAATAAAGCGGAGGGTGACATCTTTAATTGAGTCGGTGGTCACCTCCGGACCTGGAGCCGGATTATTGGGGGTGCCTTTGGGGGCACAGCGGGCAGTGGCCAGGGCCGCGCCAGTGGCCAAACCGGTGTAGAGCAGTTTCCGACGAGAAATGTTAGCCATTAAGGTCAATCCTAAAATACGACAACGCACAGGCTCGAAAAGCGGGCTGCTTCTAAAGCCCATTGATCACGAATTGATCACGATGACCAGCCTATGTAATCAACTCACGCAGATGATTTTCAATAGTACCTTAATAGGGCAGAAAAACACAGTCCTCAGCAGACCATCTCAAAGCAACAACTTGTCCTTCTTGTAATGCCAACTTGTGCCAGTCCACGGTGCGAATGGTATAGAGCAAGTCTTGCCCTGTCGCCTCCACTGCTAAGGCCACACGGGTGACAAAACCAGTCAGCTCGGTGTTGGTAATTCTGGCCGTGATGTAATTGGTGGGCATATTGGGGGATAAGAATTGTGATTCTGATGCCGCCGTTTCTAACTGCAGTAGATCGGGTCGCACAGAGCAGGCCGCTTCTGAGCCCAGTTGTCCCCCGTGGCCCACAGCAAATAGGGGGCCTATCCCCGGAATATCTAGCTCTACTAATTCTTGATTACCTTGACAAGAATTGGAGCCCACAACCTTCCCCAAAAAGAGATTGTTGTCCCCAATAAATTTGGCCACAAATTGGGAAGCAGGGGTTGTAAATAGCTGACTGGGCGTGGCAATTTGGTCGATGTGGCCATGGTTCATTACCACAATTTGATCGGACAGGGAAAAGGCTTCTTCCACATGGTGGGTGACCTGAATAAAGGTCAAGCCAAATTGTTTTTGAATCTTCCGCAACTCTCCCCGCATCCGCACCCGCAGGTTTTCATCTAGGGCGCTGAGGGGTTCGTCGAGCATCAATACTTGGGGACGATTGACCAGGGCGCGGGCCAGGGCAATACGCTGCTGTTGACCACCGCTGAGCTGGTGGGGTTTGCGATCGCCCGTATGGCTCAGACCCACTAGGTCCAAAATTTCATCCACCCGTTGCTGCCGTTCTTTTAACGGCACCTGCTTCATCTTCAGGCCGAATTCGATGTTTTGCCAGACGGTCTTGTGGGGAAACAGGGCGTAGTTCTGAAACATCATCGCCGTGTTGCGCTTAGCCGGGGGTAGGTCATTCACCTGGCGATCGCCAATCAACACCTGGCCACTGGTGACGGTTTCGTGGCCGGAGATCACCCGCAAGGCAGTGGTTTTGCCACAGCCACTAGGGCCGAGTAGGCAGCAGTAAACCCCAGCGGGAATCTCTAAATTGATGTCTTTAATGGCGGTGACGTCACCATACTTCTTGGTCACCGATCGCAGCGACACCCCTGCCGCCGACTTAGCTAAATCAGGGACGACTGGGGGAACCGCTGACCCTGAAGCCCGTAACGAAGCAGATTGATCTGTACTAACTGCCATGACGACCTAAGTCCTGCAATAACACCATGGCCCCAGCCATAAAAGGGGCGATCCCGTTTGCCAAGCCTGCCTCATACATTGTTGTGTACTGTACACAGCTGACCCAGCGCGAAAAGTGACCCTTAACACAGTTTTAGGGTCATTGGGGCTTTAATTGATGGAGATCGCTGTACATCAAGTGGACAAAACTCCATCAGCCCAAGTCCATTAAAACCGTTAGATCGCTGCGACAGCCAAGCTAACGGTTTCTGTGCAGCCGTAATGGTGATCGAGGCGCAGCAAGGTGTGTAGCAATACATTTGCCCCCTGGGTGCAATGCTCGGGTGAGGTGTATTCGGTCTCGGCATGGCTGATGCCGTCATCGCTGGGGACAAAAATCATGGCCATGTCGGTGAGGCTGGCCATGATTTGGGCATCATGGCTGGCCCGACTAGGGAGGGTTGCACTGGGCAAGCCCAGGTCTTCGCACACCTGGGCGATGGTGCTGTGAATGTGGGAGTTGACCGGCACGGGCTCATTACGGAGCTTGGGCTGCAGGTGGATACGGGTCTGGGTGGTTTGGGCGATCGCGGCGATGTCTTGCTCTAGGGTGGTGACCATGTAATCAAGGCGATCGTTCGATAGATCGCGGATATCGAGGGTCATTTCCACCTGGCCTGGAATGGTATTGACCACATTGGGGGAAAGTTTCATGGAACCCACCGTCGCCACCTGATCGCCATGATCAACTGTGCCAATCCGGTTCACCGCCAAAATCACCTGGGCCGCAGCCACCAGGGCATCCTGGCGCATATCCATGGGGGTAGTGCCCGCATGGCTGGCCTGCCCTTCGATGGTGATGCTATAGCGGCGCTGGCCAACAATGCCGGTGACTAAACCAATCGGGCCACCGGCAGCTTCTAACACAGGACCTTGCTCCACATGGAGTTCCACAAAGGCGGCGAGGCTACCGGGCTGGCGCTGGGCCTCGGTGAGTCGGTCCCAATCCCCGCCGATCGCCGCCACGCTGGGGGGCAGGGGTTCGTAATGGGGATGGGCGTAGTAATCGGGGTCGAGCGGAGCCTGACCGGCCATGGCTTTGCTGCCGATCATGGTGCGCTCTTCGTCGGCAAAGATGATCAGCTCTAGGGCATGGTCGAGGTGAATCTGGCGATCATGGAGGGTGCGCACCACTTCTAATCCGGCCAGTACGCCGTAGGTGCCGTCGTAGATGCCCGCGTTGGGGACGGTGTCGAGGTGGGAACCAGTGGCCAGGGCGGGGGCGTTGGGGAAGCGGCCAGGATAACGGCCAATTAGGTTACCTGCGGTGTCGATGGTGGTGGTCATGCCCGCCGATTCCATCCAGGTTTGCAGAATTTTGCGGGCCTGGATGTCTTCGGGGCTAAAGGCCAGTCGGCGCACGCCACCGTTGGGCAGGGCTCCGACTCTACCCATGGTTTTGATGGTGTTGTTGAGGCGATCGCCGTTGACCTGTAGGGATGCGATCTCGCTTGCGGTTAATTGCTGTGTCATTGCGATGAATTATCAACTACTTGTTAAGGCTTTAGTCCATTTGTAACCTTTTGCTGCCCGCTTCTGCTGAGCAGCCGTCCTGTTTCTGCTTAGGGTAGGGGGCAGGTTAGGCTCCAGATGTAATGGCAGGCACAATGGCTGGGGGGATCGGCATCAGCACTATGCTGGGGACATACATATTTACATCCCATTCGCCGCAGGTTATATGTTCCTTTCTCAATTAGTGGTGAATCAGCAGCACCCCCAAGTGGACCCAGACCGGGGCGATGCCCACCAGTTTCATCAGCGGTTGCTGCAGGGGTTTGCTGACTCATTCACGGCAGTACCCAAGGCGGACTGGCATATTTTGTTTCGCCAAGAGCCCCACAGCACGGTGGTCTGGGTGCAGTCGGCCATAGAGCCCGATTGGTCGCAATTACCGGCGGGATACTTAATTCGCAGTGATACCCAACCCACAGGCTGGGTTGCGAAAGAATTGGCGAACCAAGTGTTTGAATTTCGGCTCCGGGCGAACCCGAGCAAGCGCGATCGCATCACCCGCAAGTTGATGGGGTTATCGGATGAGGCGGATCAGCTGACTTGGTTGCGACGGCAGGGCGATCGCGGTGGTTTTGCGGTGCAGACTGCGACGGTGAAGTCGTCCCCGCCGATTGTGGGCCGCAAGGGGGAGGGGGGAACCCCAATTCGCATTACTCCGGTTCTCTATGACGGGATGTTGACGGTCACGGACGGGGAACGATTTTTGACCAAGCTTCAGGAGGGGGTTGGTCGGGGCAAGTCCTATGGTTGTGGGTTGTTATCGATTTCTCAGAAGCCCGCTTAGGGGATGTTTTGGGGGGCGATCGCCGTTGGCCTGTAGGGATGCGATCGCGTTTAGGCATTGCGAACGTCTTGGGCCAGTTGTTCTGCTGACAGTTGGAAGGGGGAGGCTTGATAGTGGCCTAATGCTATCAAAAGGCGAGTCTAGACAGTCCGGTACTGCTCTATTAACGGGTGATAGCTTGGGAAGGCTTGTTAGGAAAGGATTTCAGAGATCCACACTACAACAGCTAAAAGCCTTTCTAGGCCAGGGTTTTAGCTAAAAATCATTCATCCATCACCCGTTAGGCAGCCAGTGCCATTATTTGCACTCGGTAAGCTGTCACCGAGTGCATCCCACTTTTGTCATCCTGAGTGGAACGGAGTGTAGCGAAGGATCTCAGTCCTCGTGCAAGATCGGGATTCTAAGCCTGCGGCAGGCTGCGCCAACACTTCGCTATCGCTACATTCAGAATGACATTTGCAAAACTGGGATGCACCCCTGTCACCAGGGTGCGCCGCCGACTTGGCTGGACTGTCGGCACTGGTCTCTTAACAGGTGATGAACTGAAACCCTTGTGTCGTCAATAGCTCATAGGTTGAGATG
>JAQCKL010000412.1 GCA_027592485.1 Cyanobacteriota bacterium | reverse complement strand
CGCTTCTTAGCTGTTCCACAGCCCAAGTAGCCCTATCCAACGCGATGGGGCTACTTGGGCATGACTTAGTCTAAACACCAGAAGACTACGAACCCCTTTGCTTCTGCGATCAGGACTAGAGCGATCCTAGGGGTCCATAGCAAAAGGGGGGCTGATATCAGCCCCCCTTTTGCTATGGATGACACCTAAAGGATGGCGAAAAACCCGTCACCCTCAGGTCGTTTGGCCTGATCCCTTATTCAAAGAAGAAGGGGAAGTTGTAACCCACACCCAGGATCAGACCCAGGCCAAAATCACCGGTGACCCGCCAGTTGGTCTGGGCGTTGAGGGTGAAAGCCCGAGAAATGGGAATATCAACCCCACCGTTGATCAAAAAGCCTGTTTCACCGTCAAAAGAGACGTCTGCCCCAATCCCGGCAAAGGGATAAATGGCAATGTTCTCACCGGCTGAAATCGGGTCGAAATTGTAGGTCAGGGGAATCGGCAGAGAGACTTTATCTTCGCTGACGATTAATGAGGGGCGCAGAGAGAAGCGCGGGCCAAGGGAGATCTTGCTAATCAGGGCAAAGCCAAAGTCCCCAGTTGCACTTTCATTGGAATCAGCGATGCCAACATTACCGCCAACCCCAACGTAAAACGGAGAGGCACCCCGATATAGGGGGCGAGTCACCTGAGCCACCTCTTCGGCTTGGGCCAGTAGAGCCCCATCAGGGGTTTCAGCCGCTAGTAGCGTAGAAGCATCCGTGGCGACGGACTCGTCCAGTACTAGGGCGGCACTGGTGGTCGTAACAGGGGCGGCAGGAGCCTCGGCCACAGCCTCAGGGGCGGCAATGTTAACCGGGGCAGCGACGAATTCGCTTTCCTCGCCATCATTCAGATCTAGGTTGGCAACATCAATGATTTCGGTATCTGTCACCGCGTTCAACTCGACCGGCTCAGCAACCGTCAGCATGGTGGCGTCTTCAGCCTGGGCTGGGGTCACTCCGGTTAGGGCCGCTGCGATCGCAGCACTGCCTGCAATTAGAGATATACGACGGATAGGCATCATGATCTTCACTTGCTCCTCAATCACCACGTGGGCATTATCCAACACACTCACAGAGATCACTAGGGGGTATAGCCACCCATGGTCAAAGAACGATTTGCCCACGGATGAGTTCCCAGTTATCTCAAGATTAGTCCCAGAACGGAATTGTCAGGGATTCTATCACTGACCTTTTGTCAAGGACTGTTCTCAGCCAGACTTTAGCACCTGACCCAAGCAACCGTCGGCTGACAACTACAGGGCGACCTGCGCCTACACCGATGGTCTGAACCAAGGGCTACATAAGGGATCCGCAATCAAAAAACAGACCAGGTCCACAAGTTACTGAGGTCGGGGTGCACTAGCCTTAGCGCAGCCATCCCCGTTAGGGGTATTGCCCAGAGGCTATGGGTTTGCGCCCTGATGCAGCGGTACGCTATTTACCCGCAGATCCCTTAACTGTCCTCAAGCCCCCTCGGACAGCATCGCAAACATGGATCGTGGGTAAAGTTCAGGTAAAGCCACCATGGCATTTTGTTGAGTTTTTCGCCAAAAGCGGGTACACCGTAACAAATAGAGTTAAATTATGTAAACAGCCTCTCAGGCAGGCAAAGCAGAAATTTGCTTGCTACTCCAGCGGTATTCGGCTCTCCGCACTGACAATCGGTAGCTGTCCTTTGTACAGTTTCTTTACAGAGCCAAATGAGTAGTTACTTGATCTCGACCTGATAGTGCATGGGTTTGAGGTTAATCTCTGCAAATGGCTGTGTTCTTCTCCTTGCACACTTAAACCACTGGGGGTCCCATGTTTGAGCACTTCACCAACACTGCGATCGCCGTCATCATGAAGGCCCAAGAAGAGGCTCGCCAGATGCAACACAATTTTGTGGGCACGGAGCAGCTCCTGCTCGGCATCCTGAAACAGGGCCGTAGTAAAGCGGCCAATATCCTCAAAGGCTTTGGGGTGGAACTGGATAGCACCCGTGAAGAAGTCGAAGCCATTATCGGGCGCGGTAGCGGCAATCCCCCGGCAGAGTTGCCCTTTACGCCCAAGGTCAAGCAGATTTTTGAAAACGCTTTTCAGGAAGCGCGCAAGCTGGACTCGGCTTATATCGAGCCGGAGCATCTCTTGCTGAGCTTGACCCAGAGCAATGAGAGTGTGGCCTATCGTGTCCTAGAAAACTTGGGGGTATCCCCTTCCCAGTTACGGACCCGCATCATTCAGGAGCTGGGTGAGACCACCTCCGTTGGTGCCAGTCAAGAGCGCGGCTCCCGCCGTGGCCAGCGCAATGAGAAATCGAAGAAGAGCGTCCTGGCTGAGTTCAGTACGGATTTGACCGCGATGGCGGCTGAGGGTGGCCTAGACCCGGTCGTGGGGCGAGCCAATGAGATTGAGCGGGTGGTCCAAATCCTGGGACGCCGCACCAAAAACAACCCGGTATTGGTGGGAGAGCCGGGTGTCGGCAAAACCGCGATCGCCGAAGGATTGGCCCAGCGCATCGTCAACCAAGATGTCCCAGAGGATCTGTTTGAGAAGCGCGTTCTCAGTTTAGATATGGGGCTGCTGCTGGCCGGGACCCGGTTTCGGGGAGACTTTGAGGAGCGACTGACCCAGATTGTGGCAGAGGTCCGGGCTGACCAAAACATTGTTTTGGTCATTGACGAACTCCATACCCTAGTGGGCGCAGGCGCTTTAGAAGGG
The DNA here is from genome assembly GCA_027592485.1 of Cyanobacteriota bacterium. Lineage (GTDB taxonomy): Bacteria > Cyanobacteriota > Cyanobacteriia > Phormidesmidales > Phormidesmidaceae > PCC-6406. The sequence continues at coordinate 2,087 of JAQCKL010000412.1, read as the reverse complement.
GGAATGGATGCGGCCAATATGCTCAAACCGGCCTTGGCTCGGGGCGAAATGCAATGTATCGGGGCCACCACCCTAGACGAGTATCGCAAGCATATTGAACGAGATGCAGCCCTAGAGCGGCGGTTTCAGCCGATCATGGTCGCGCCCCCTTCGGTGGAAGACACGATCGAAATCTTGCAAGGGGTGCGGAGTCGGTACGAGCAGTTCCACCAGATTGCCTTTGACGATGCAGCCTTGACCGCAGCGGCCCAACTCTCGGACCGCTACATTAGCGATCGCCATCTGCCCGACAAGGCCATTGATCTGATTGACGAAGCGGGCTCCCGAGTGAAGCTGCGCTACCGGGTGAAATACCCCTCTCAGGAGGTCAAGCAAGAACTCCGGCAAGTCAACCTTGATCTAGAAAGCGCCCTAAAGCACCAGGCATTCGACGAAGCCCAGGCGTTACGCGATCGCCAGCAAGCACTCCTGGCCCAAACCGAAACCTCTTCCGCTGAAACCAATCCTTGGGTCCCTGGCACCCGACCGGTGGTGGGGGAAGCCGAAATTGCTGAAATCGTCGCCTCTTGGACGGGCATTCCGGTCATGCAAATGACTGAGTCCGAAGCGGCTCAACTGCTGAACCTAGAAGAAACCCTCCACGAGCGGGTGATTGGGCAGCATGAAGCGGTGGTCGCCGTTGCCCGAGCGGTGCGCCGTTCGCGGGTAAATCTCTCTAGCCCTGATCGTCCCATTGCCAGCTTGATTTTCTCTGGCCCCACAGGGGTTGGTAAAACTGAGCTGACCAAAGCCCTGGCAATGGCCCTCTTTGGCAGCGAGGACGCGATGATCCGCCTCGATATGTCGGAATTTATGGAGCCCCAAACGGTATCAAAGCTGATTGGTTCCCCCCCTGGTTTTGTGGGTTACGACGAAGGGGGGCAACTGACGGAAGCGGTGCGCCGTAAGCCCTATACCGTCGTGCTCATGGACGAAATTGAGAAGGCCCACCCGGATATCTTCAACATGCTGCTGCAGCTCTTGGAAGATGGCCGTCTGACCGATTCCAAAGGCCGCACCGTCAGCTTTAAGAACACGCTGATTGTGATGACCTCTAATATTGGCTCTCGGGTGATTGAGAAGGGCGGCGGCGGTCTGGGCTTTGATATGGCGACCACTGATGCCGCCACCACCCAGTACAACAACATCCGCAGCTTGGTCCAGGAGGAAATGAAGCAGTACTTCCGTCCAGAACTCCTCAACCGCCTCGACGAAATTATCGTCTTCCGGCAGTTGAATCGGGACGAGGTCATTCAAATCGCTGACATCATGATGAAGCAGGTCAACCAGCGCCTAGAATCCCGCCAGATGACGGTCACCCTCACGGAGGCTTTTAAAGAGCGCCTGATTGAGGACGGTTACGATCAGCGCTATGGGGCACGTCCCATGCGCCGGGCGATCGCTCGCTTGGTGGAAGATGCCCTCGCGGAAGCCATCTTGGCCCAAACCATCGAGCCAGGGGATGTGGTCTTGCTGGATGTCGATGAATCGGGTCAGGTCACTGCTCAACCCGAGCGTCAGCCCGCTTTAGTAGGGGCCTGAGGGGTTACTGATCGTAGGGGTTTGGGTTGGGTTTCCGGCTCGTTGCCAAAGGGTTAACCCACCCCAGCCTACGGACTGTTCCGCTAGGTTTCCTGCCCTACTTAAGGTCAGTACGGGTTAAGAGAAATCCCCAGATGCCTAGCCCTTAGCGTCCCCGCTCGGGAGGGTTTAGGGGTGGGTTTCCGGTGGATAGCTCAACGGTTGACCCACCCCGGCCTGCGGCCACCCCTCCCAAGCGGGGATGTTTTGGCCAGGTTTCCTTATCCCGTACTCAGGTTAACTAAGGCTTTCGAGGTCCCCCCTTGAAGAGACCTAGGGGCAGAGGGGCCTTTAGGTATGAAGTTTTCGAAAAATCGCCTCAGAGGCTGTTTGAAAAGCCTTTTACCGTTAATTCGAACCTAGGGACGACCCAGAACAAGCAACGGCAACATCAAGGGTACAACCGATGTAATGACTGCCTACAGTCGTATTCAATACCGGCCTACCCCCTTTTCAAACAGCCTCTC
>JAQCKL010000411.1 GCA_027592485.1 Cyanobacteriota bacterium | reverse complement strand
GCGGCGGGTGATTTGTTCCCCCCGGTGGGCGGCATCACTGATTAGTTGCTGCACTTCCGGGGCGCATTGGGCGGTTTCCACAAAGGCCCGTTTACTAAATTGGTTCACGTCTTCCGGCTCCAACATCCCGTCTTGCACCAGGGTGTCGGCGCTATTGGCCAGCTCAATCAGCCCATAGGCTTGGCTTTTGGTGATTTCGCGATCGCGCAGCCAGTTCATAAAGCCGGTACCGCGACCATCGCCGCCCCGCTTTTCGCGATCGCGCACCGTCCGCAAAATCCGCCCCCGCCAGATATCGGTTTGCAGATCAAAGCGATCGCACACCTGCCAGGCCAGCTCAATGCGCTGCCGAAAATCCCCCTCGGAGATTTTGTCATCCTCTGGATCGGGCAATTCAAACTGCAGATCCTGGATGGGCTCTAGGGTGTCAGCCAATTGCTGAGGCGTAAACTGATCAGCAGTAAAACGGGCGGCAGTCATGGGCAGAGGCTAACAGAATGGACGGCCCATTATCCCATGGCATTCAGGCTATGCTGGCCTCAGCTTGGGGAGTAACCATGGCCCGATTTGCCAGTTTAATGCAGTGGCTCGAAACCCATTGGGTGGTGCCCGCCTACGGCGGCGGCGTTTTGATGGGTTTGGCTTTTGTCTTCTTTGGGGCGGCGACCAACACCCTCTCGGGCTGGCTGTATGTGCTCAGCGGTCTCTCCCTGGCCCTGCTGCTGTTAGCCGCCGGGCTCCCGCCTCGATATTTAAAGGGCATCACCGCGACCCGCGCCCCCATCCGCCCCACCAGTGCGGGCACCCCCCTGCTGGTCGAAATCACCCTCGAAAACCACACCAACCAGCCCAAACCGTTGCTGCAGGTGCGCGACCGGGTGCCATCTCGGCTCGGACCCAGGCCAGAACGGGCGATCGCCGTGATTGCCCCCCACCGTTCCTATCACTGGACCTATGCGCTGGCTACGCCGCAGCGGGGCCTCTACCAGTGGGACAACATTGCCCTGCGTACCGGCGCACCCTTGGGGCTGTTTTGGTGCCAGCGCCAGCAACGGCTACCGGCCCAAGCCACGGTGTATCCCCAGGTGTTTACCCTCAGCCATTGCCCGTTGATTGATCGAGGTCTGCCGACCCAGGGCTATCGCTGGAGCCAGAGCCAAACCCCTGAAAATGCTACTGAGGGATTAACCCGTTCCCTGCGGCCCTATCGCTGGGGGGACCCGACCCGGCTGATCCATTGGCGCAGCAGTGCCCGCTATGGGGAACTGCGGGTCCGCGAGTTAGAGCAACTCACTGCCGACCAGCAGGTGCTGCTGGCTTTAGATACCAGACCGCTCTGGTCGGAAGCTGATTTTGAGCAGGCGGTTAGCGCGATCGCCACCCTTTATGTATACGCCCTGCAAAGACAACTCTCGGTGAGGGTGTGGATGGCCCATACCCCCATTCTGCAAGACAAGCATCGGGTCTTAACGGCCCTAGCGGCGGTCATGCCCACAGAGGTTGATCGACAGGCGGCTCCGCCCTCGCCCATGCCCCGTCAACCCCTAATTTGGCTGAGTCCTGACGGTGCGGCCTTAGCCCAGCGCTCTAGCCAAGATGTTTGGGTGCGGTGGCCAGCCTTGTCATCGGCGATCGCTGCGCCAGCCTCAGCTCAAAAAGCTTCAGGGCAATCCGTCTTGACCATTCGGGGTGATTTGCCCTTGGCGACCCAACTACAAACCACCCCTGAAACCGCTCAACCCTTCAGTCCGGCCTAAACTCAAGGGGGTTTGTAACCGTGGGAGGGGTGAGTGGAATGGTTCGCAGTCTTGCCCTCAACGCACTGGCGACTGCGATACCGTCGGTAGACAAGCTAAGGGTTACTGGCGTATTTGAGTTTGCGCTTTAGAAATTTAGCGAGATCAGGGGCGTCACGCTCATAGGTCTCGGCTAACAGGATAGTGCGCTCTCGCACCCGTTCTTTCGACTGGGCATTGGTCATATATGCTGTTCAATCTCTATAAGCGGGCAAGCTTCGTCTGCTCTACTGACCAGTGTACTGCCCATGCCCTGGCCCCCCGCTCAAGCCTGCTTATATCTGCGGATTTGAGCATGTGGATTGGGATTGTGCCCTAAGGGCGATCTAAGGTGGCTTTCGCGTCCTGGGTCAGGTGTTGAATTTGCCCGAGGGTGAGGGCTGAGGGGGCGATCGCATCTGTTGCCATGGACAGCCACAGCAGATATTCGATATTGCCAGCGGGGCCGGTGATGGGGGAATAGGTGAGGCCGAGATCGTGCCAGCCCAACCCCCGAGCGGTTTCGACGACCCGCCAAATGGCCTCGGCCTGGTCCTGGGCATCCCGTACTACCCCCCGTTTGCCCACCTTCTCTTTGCCCACCTCAAACTGCGGCTTGACCAACAGAATGGCTTCGCGGGGGGGCTGCAGTAGTTGCCAAAAGGCCGACAGCACCTTGGTGAGGGAAATAAACGACACATCCATCACCCCCAAGTCAGGACGAACGGCCCCAGATGGGTACAGCTCATCGCCAGCGAGGTGGCGCAGATTGGTCCGCTCCCGCAGGATGACGCGGGGATCTTGGCGCAGACTCCAGGCCACTTGGCCATAGCCCACATCAATGCCATAGACCTGGGCGGCCCCCTGCTGCAACAGACAATCGGTAAAGCCGCCGGTGGAAATGCCGCCGTCTAAGCAGACGCGATCTCCCACCGTAATTCCAAACGCCTCCAGCGCCTTGGCCAATTTCTCCCCCCCCCGCGACACATAGGGGGGTTTTTGCTTGACCTGAATTTCGCTATCAATGGGGATCGGGGTACCCGGCTTATCCACAATCTGATGATTGACCTGTACTTCCCCAGCCCGAATCACCCGCTGGGCCTGCTGTCGGGTTTCGCACCAACCCTGTTCGACCAGCAGGGTGTCTAGGCGCTGCTTGCGATTGTTTTTGCGTGGTTGTGGTGTCTCGCCCATCGCGATCTCGGCCCTGGTATCGGTCACTGCACCATCATGCGTTAGTTCAGGCTGATGAAGCGTATGCTATTTGCCCGCATCCCTTAGTCGCGGATCTGAGCGTCATCGGTTTGGCTCCATAGGGTGAGTCCCTGGAGCGATCGCTGGGCGGGCTGACTCCCCAATAGGGAAATTAGCCAACCCAACCCAATGGCCACGGGGGCAATCACCGCAGAGCGCCAAATCCCTGGAAAATTCATCCAGCCCGATTCTGTACCCACGGCCAAAATGATCACCGCCGCGATAGTGCCATAAAATGCGCCGGTGGCATTCACCCGAGGCACCAACACCCCCATCAAAAAGATGCCGAGCAGTGGCCCCAAGAACATCGTGGTGTAGGTCACCAAAAAGGGCAGCAACGATTTCCCCGTTGAGGCCACATAAAAGGCCGACAGGATCCCCAAAATCCCCCACATTACAATCAATCCTTTCGCCATATTGAGGGACTGAGACTCACTTTTGGGTGATTTAGCATAGCGCTGATAAAAATCAACGGTCATGCAGGTGGCGAGGGAATGGAGGGCCGAGTCAATGGATGACATGGCCGCCGCAAAAATCGCCGTCACCAACAAGCCGGATGCGCCCGGTGGCACCTGATTGACAATAAAGTAGGACAAAATCCCATCGGGCTGCACATCCTCTGGAAGGCCTGCATTCAGGGAATAAAACCCGAAGAGAAGCACCCCCAGCAACAGCGTGGCGGCAACGCCAATAAAGCCCGAAAACCACCCCAGCAAAATCGCCTTACGGCCTGATTCCACATCAGCGCAAGACACATAGCGCTGCACCGATTGCTGATTGGTGCCCGCCACCGCAAAAGCCAGGGTGCCATAGGCGAAGATGGCCGTGGGTAGAGAATAGATTGATTCTGGTTCCCAGGAGAGATTCACCACGGTAAGTTTGCCGCCGTCGCTTGCCGCTTGCCACAGTTCTCCCAGTCCCCCCGGCACAGCGGAGGTTGCCGCCCAAATCCCCGCCGCCAGACCGACAAAAATCATCCCAAACTGCAGCACATCGGTCCAAACCACGGCGGTGATGCCCCCGGTGGCGGTGTAGACAATGGAGATCGCCCCCACCAGCACGATCGCCCCATATAGGGGTAACCCGGTCACAGTGGAAACCACCAGGGAGGCCGCATAAAGTAGCCCCCCCAATCGGGCAATCACAAATAGCAAAAAGCAGAGGGACCCGAGGGAGCGGGTTTTGGCATCGAAGCGCCGCTCTAAATATTCATAGGCGGTGGTCAGATTGAGCTGCACAAAAAAGGGCAGGAACACGGCAATCACTAGGCCATAGCCGATCAGGTCACCCAGTTGCAGTTGCAAGTAGAGAAAGCCATGGGTGTAGCCTTCCCCTGGCCCACCGAGGAGGGAGGCGGCGGAAAAAGAAGTGGCAATAATCGAGAAGCCGATCGCCCACCATGGCAACTGCCGTCCCCCACGAAAATACTCGTCGGTGTTGGTTTGTTTGCGACTGGCGACAACCCCAATGGCAAGCACAGCAATGGCGTAAATCGCCACAATGGCCCAATCGATGATGCCCATAGCGGCCCTATGCTCCTGCGATATATGCCAACAACAACCGGATGATGCCCACAACCTTAGCCCGGTGGGATTATCCCATATCCATAGCGCCCTAACGCCTTGTCGGCATCAACGGGGGGACCTAGGGCGGTATGTTGCGACATAAGTAAAGATGCCCATTCAGCGGAACCATTTGGGTATGGCTCGGTCACTGGTACCTGGAGTTTAGACTAGCAAGCTAAAAAAAGGCGTTCCCAAAGCAAGTCAGGAGCGCCTCAAGGCAGA
>JAQCKL010000410.1 GCA_027592485.1 Cyanobacteriota bacterium | reverse complement strand
GGCCTTGACCTTCTCGGTCTCGTACTTGCGGGCAAGCTCGGCCAGTTGCTCCTGGCCCATGTTGAAACCGTGACGCCGATGGTGGGCCGTCCCCCCGGTCTGGCGGTAGTGATGGTGGGCGATAACCCCGCCAGCGCCGCCTATGTGCGCAATAAAGAACGGGCCTGCGATCGCATCGGCATCGCCTCCTTTGGTCGCCATCTCCCTGGGGATACCCCCCAGGCCGAAGTGCTCGCCCTGATTCAGTCCCTCAATGCCGACGAGCGGGTAGACGGCATTTTGCTGCAACTGCCCGTGCCCGATCACCTGAATGCGGTCGCCTTGCTCAATGGCATCGACCCCGACAAAGATGCCGACGGCCTCCACCCCGTCAATCTGGGCCGCTTGCTGCGGGGGGACACCGGCCTGCGCAGTTGCACCCCCTTTGGAGTCATGCAGTTGCTCCAAACCAGCGGCACCCCATTAGCGGGCAAGTCAGCGGTGATTTTGGGCCGCAGCATTTTGGTGGGCAAGCCCATGGCCCTGATGTTGCTAGAGGCCAATGCCACCGTCACCGTGGCCCATTCCCGCACGGCGGACTTAGCGGCAGTGACCCGCAGCGCCGATATTTTGGTGGCAGCGGTGGGGCGGCCCGAATTTATTACGGCGGATTACGTCAAGCCGGGGGCGGTGGTGATTGATGTGGGCATCAATCGGGTGGTCGGACCCGAAGGAAAAGGGCGACTGGTGGGGGATGTAGCCTATGATGCGGTGGCTGCGATCGCCGCTGCCATCACCCCAGTGCCAGGGGGGGTTGGGCCGATGACAGTTGCCATGCTCATGCACAATACGGTATGGAGCTATTGTGGGCGCACACAGACTCAGCTCCCCCTCGCCCCCTGCCCTTAAACCGCAACGACCGGATACAGCGTATGGTGACCCTTTCCTCCCAAGATTCTCTCCCCAAAACCTTTGATCTCAAAGGCTATTTGAGCGATCGCCAACAGCGCGTCGAAGCCGCCCTGGATGGCGCGCTGCCCGTGGTCTACCCCGAGACCATCTACGAGTCCATGCGCTATTCCCTCCTCGCGGGGGGTAAGCGACTCCGGCCCGTGCTTTGTCTGGCCACCTGTGAGCTGATGGGGGGCGCGGAGCCCATGGCCATGGCCACCGCCTGTGCCCTGGAGATGATTCACACCATGTCGCTGATCCACGACGATCTACCCGCCATGGATAACGATGACTATCGCCGGGGTAAGCTCACCAATCACAAGGTCTACGGCGACGATGTGGCCATTTTGGCGGGGGATGCCCTGCTGGCCTATGCCTTTGAACATGTGGCTTGCAAAACCGTTGGGGTGCCCCCAGAGCGGATCCTGCGGGTGGTGGCGGGTTTGGGACGCGCCGTCGGAGCCGAGGGGTTAGTGGGGGGTCAGGTGGTGGATCTCGCCTCCGAAGGCAATCCCGATATTACGGTCGAGACCCTGACCTACATTCATACCCACAAAACTGGGGCACTACTGGAGATATCTGTCACCGCTGGGGCGATTTTGGCGGGGGCGGATGAAGCGGCAATCTCAACCCTGTCTGACTATGCCAAATGTATTGGGTTAGCCTTCCAAATCGTGGATGATGTTTTAGACATTACGGCCACCTCTGAGGAGCTAGGCAAATCCGCTGGTAAGGACCTGGTAGCCCAGAAGGCGACTTACCCCAGCCTTTGGGGCATTGAAGAGTCACGACGGCAGGCTCAACAACTGATTGATCAGGCAAAAGCTGCCGTTGCGCCTTTGGGATCAGGGTCACAGCCCTTGCTGGCCCTGGCGGATTACATCGTTGCACGGACCCATTAAGGGTGGTTTTTGACGCTATGCAAGATATCGGTGACATCTTCCACAACAGCGTATTGCTGATCGCCCTGGGGGCCTGCTTCTTGGCCCAGGCGCTGAAACTGGTGGTGGAATTTTCTCAGAATCGCCGGATCAATTGGCATGTGCTGGTCGAAACCGGCGGCATGCCCAGCTCCCACTCAGCCCTCGTGACCGCTCTGGCTGCAGGGACGGGACAAACCCTGGGGTGGAGCAGCCCCTTTTTCGCGGCAACGACGGTATTTGCGGTGATTGTGATGTACGACGCGGCTGGGGTCCGCCAGGCGGCGGGCAAGCAGGCCAAACTCCTCAACCAAATCACGGATGAGCTGTTTAGCGAAAAACCCGAGTTCAATGAGGACCGACTCAAGGAACTCCTGGGCCACACCCCAATCCAAGTGATCGCCGGTTCAATTTTGGGATTGCTGGTGTCCTGCCTCGCCGCTCCGGCCTATTAGGGCATCGGAACGTTGTGGGTAGCCACAAGGGATTGCGCCTACATATCGCTCTGGTTCCTTGGGTTAGGACACCGATTATGCGTTTGACGCCTTGGGCGGTGGATTGTTGACAGGCGATAAATGCCGGAAAGCAGCGCATCAACCTCTAGTCTAGGCGGCACCAATATCATTTCCCCGCCCTCGGAGAGATGCCTGCAGCGTGGAATGGTTCAATTACAGGGATTGACAGCGTTCTAACCTCAACATCAACGCATCAAATAAATGGGCATCGCCAAACGCCGCACCGCGCCCGGTACCAATTCCCCCCATCCGCCAAGACCGATACCAGGGCAAATGCCAAAACCACAGGGCCGGTAAATGTCCCTGGGGGGCATCTAGGCTGAAATTCAAAAAATTGTAGAATTTGAAAAAGCCGAACAGGCGGAACCTCGCCACCGTCCACTCCACCTCGCGGCTAAAGGCAAACGCCTCTTTGCCGCAGCGTTGGCGATAAATCTGCTGTTGGGCCGTAAACCCGAAGCGGCCATTGCTATAGCGCATCCAGTGTTGGTCCAACTGATTCAGCACCTCGCAAGGGATTCGGGCGATCGCCCCCTCATCTAGCCAGCCCTCCGCTTCACGGTGGGTCGCCGCCAGCATCAACGCCAATGTCACCTGGTCCGCCGCCTGCCATTCTTCCTGGCCCAGCAGTAAATCCAAATCTTGATAGCTCCATTGCACCGCCTCAGTCTGCATGGGTTCACCCGATTAGAGATGTCAAAGAAAGTGTCTCAGTCTCGTTCATGGCTCAGGCCGCCAGGGGAGAGGGCGGCGGCGGCGACAGATCGGGCATGCATTTCTCCACATGGGCAAACAAGGCATCTACCAAACCTTCTGACACCGCATATTCCTGCTCTAGGGCCTCACACCCCCAGCGCCAACTGGGTAGATGTCCAACCGGTGCCGCCAAATCAAACTGCAAGTCTCGATAGGCCTTGCGGCGGGTCAAGACATTCACATTGGCGATGCTAATCCCCTGTTGCCATGCCACCGTCTGCAAAAACTCATCCGCCCGCTGCTGGACCTGGCAGTAGACCAGATATTGGGCCTTAAAGCCAAAGCGGTCTTGGCTATAGCGACGCCATAACGCATCAAGGGTATGGAGGTCTAAGCAGGGCAGTTGCACCAGGGTTTCGCTATCCAGGGGACCCATGTCCGGGCTCAACGCGGTGAGGAGCAACCGCTCTGTTTCTTGATCCGCCATTTCCCATTGCCCTGACCATAGCAATTGCCGCAGGCGGCGGTAGTCAACCCCCTGGGCGGAATCGATGGGACCATAGCGCTCGGCGGTGATGTCTTGTTCCATCACCTGTACCGAGTCGGGGGCCAGCTCCCACAGCCGTCGAGCCTGCTCTAACCGCCCCCGATCAAACTCACTGGGATAAAGGGTATGGGCGATCGCCTCGGCAAATTCCTGCCGATAGCGATCGCTGTAGTCGGGTAACGGTGGCAAGGGCGGTGGGGGGGCCATCGGTGCGGTGGGGGGGAGTTCTGATGCTCCCCCCGAGTTTTCCCCTGGTTCTTTCGGCTCCGGTGCCTGGACTTGGGTGGTGTCGAGTTGGAAACGGGTGATGTTTTCCTCGTCAATGGCCGAGGCATCAGCCGGGGTGAGTCCGAGGCTTTGATAGAGGGTACGCAACTCTGCCCAGGTGGCCTCGCTGAGGGGATTGCCTCGATCCAATTCTGCCGTCAGCACTTCGCGATATTTGCGGAGCTTGGCTTGGCGATCGAGGTAGGGTCCCAACGCCCGACTGATCAGATAGTCGGCTTCTTCCTGGGGCAGGTTCAGCCGGTAGCGCAGCAGCTCCAAATTGGTTTTTTCCACGGGGGAATGTTCGCCCCCCTGCAGCGCATAGGCTTCGGCCCGAGCTTGAAAAATTTGGCGGGCAGGCAGCAGGGTCTCGATGGCATTGGGCAGCACCAGCAGGTCTTCGCCATTGCGGGTCTGGAGTTGTAAGCGCACGGCCCGCAGCAGAATTTGCAAACGGCATTCTAGGGGAGATTCCAGCAGGCGATCGTACAGAAGCCGCAAGCAAACCCGGATCTGTTCGGGCTCCGTGATGGTCACTTGCAAACCCAGGCAATGCTGGGTGTCGGCGGTCTCCTTGAGGTAGGTGATGCGGGCCGCCGGAAGCATCCCGAGCTTCTGGAGGCGATCGCCCAGCAGACGGACTTCGCCGTCGCGATCGTGGACATCTAGGGCGGCATCCACCCACTGCACCACAACCTTAGCAATGGCGTCCGTCGCCCCCACTATTGCCCCCACTGCTGCCCCCGGATATGCCTGAGTCATGGTCTTCACTCACCCCAGAATCCTATTCTTGCGACCTAAGGATACAACTAGACTCAAAGAGCGATTCAGAAATCTATTGAGAATGCCTAAATCGAGGAAAATCGGCGTTCAAATTGAGGAAAATCGTAACTACCTAGGTCCCTGCTACCAATGTTGGCGTTTTACCCTGTACGGCATTAGAGAGAATCTC
>JAQCKL010000409.1 GCA_027592485.1 Cyanobacteriota bacterium | reverse complement strand
AGATTCTCTCTAATGCCGTACAGGGTAAAACGCCAACATTGGTAGCAGGGACCTAGGTAGTTACAAAACATGTGTAATTTCTGCTTTTGTTAAACTATAGGGATATATTTATCGAATTCACCTAGCGACCCCGTCATCAGCCTTGAGTGAATATCGAGCCGAGCTGAACCAGTGCATGTGATTGCCCAGTAACCATGAGCGAAGCGAACATCCCCTCCCAACGGAGACATTCTGGCTACCCCGAGGCTTCACAAGTCCTTTCAGGGGATGCAACGGAAACCCTACCAGGAGATCTCACCCCAGCAGAATGGCAAACGGTTAATTTTCCTGGCAGCTTGCCTGTAGAGACCATTCCCGTTGATGCCAAAGCCAATCCGACTCGGGAAGTTGAACTACTCAACTTAATTCGTGACTTAAACCGCTGCAACGAAGTGCTTTTGGGTCGCGTCAATCAGCTTGAAGAATCCTTGGAAACGGCTCAACAAGCCTTGCAAGCAGAGGTGGAACATCACCACAGCCAAAGCAATGCGAATGATCCAGCTACGGTGGCCCAACAGCGCTCAATGGCGCAGCTTTTGAGTGAACCAGAGGGCTCTAACGATGCCTTGAAACGACAGCGAATTTTGGCGGAAACCCTGCAGGCGCAACTGGACAGCGGCCAAGAGCGGGTGACCCAATTGGAGCGAGAATGCACCCTGCTGCAGCAACAGCACACCGCCAAAAGCCAATCCCTACAAAAAGCAGAAGAAACCTGCCGAGATTTGCGATCGCGGCTTCAGCGCCAACAGCGCTACACCTTGCAATTCAAGGTGGCCTTGGAAAAGTGTCTGGACATGTCTACCCCCCAGCAGGCCCCTCACATCTCCAATACGGCACCTTTAGGGAGAGCAACACCTTTACCTCACAGCCCCCCAGACATTAGCGTACCAGCCCATCAGCCTGTGTCTATGCCTCGGGCAGATCGCATTCAACCCTGGTCTTCGATCGAAGCAGATCCGTTCCCAGATCCACAACTGGCTGCGCTTTTACGGGCAAGAACGGCTCAAAACAATACTGCTCAGAACAATGTTGCGTCGTCGCCAACGCCAGATGTCGATCCTACCAACGCGGCTGATGTACAGCTCTGGCAGGATTTAGAACGGGTCGTAGAACAAGCCCCAACAGCGCCGTTGGCATCCCCAGTAGAGCCAATGCCTGCGTCAGAACCAACAGCCCAGGTCACGTCACAGGTGGGGTTTACAGAACCCATGCCTTGGGGCCCCCCACAACCAAAAGCGATAGAACAGCCAGAACAATCCCTCGTTTCTGACGTGGAAGCAACACCACCAGAACCCGCTGCCCTAGCGGAGACCTTTCAGCCTGCCCCGGCCATGCCAGAAGTGACGACTTGGCTGCCGTCGAAGGCTTCAACCACTGCCCCAGCGACCATTGACATGCAGCCTCATTCTCCCAAACCCGTTACCCCAGACATTCCTCTCCTCAAGATGCCAATGACCCAAGGTGCCTCGCCATCGCCGATTGTGCATCCCCTGCGTCCCCAAAAGAAAAAACTGAAGTCCTTGTCCGCAGTCGATTTGCCTAGCTTCCCCAGGGCACCTCAGAATGTGAAGGCCAATTAAGCCATCACAGACATTTGGCTCAGAACTCGCATTTGACTTTATTCAGGACTCGGCATCCATCCAAGGGATGCTGATTTTTAGCCTACTTTAAATTCCTAGCCAGTTTTTCTTCAGATCCCTTGTCCTAGCCCGTGGTTACCTTGGTTGGGTTAGGTCGTTCTGGAACTGGGGGTGGCGTTGAGATTAAAGTATCTAGGGTTTGCAGGTGCAGCGGACTCGAGGTTGGGGGCTGGCCCATGCCGTAGGTAAAGTGGTAGTTCAGAGCCAGGAGTCGCAACCAGAGGCTAGGGCTAAAAGACTCCAACCAGGAGCGATTTTGGGGTAACCATATCGTCAACCCGCTCAATAACCAGCTCAGAAAAGTCTGTAGCGTGTAGTTGAGATAAGTCAACATCCAGCGGAACAGGTCTTGGAGACCAGCCAACTCAAAGATCCATAGGAGCATTGACGGGTTATGGGTGGCAGCGGTCAAGGCCATGCGGTTAAATTCCGTCCATGTCGCCCGATCCTTAATAAATCGTTCTGCCACCTCGGGAGGTTCCCCAGCGAGAATGCCAAAGAAGGTGTTGAGCATCGAATTGATGCGCTCTGGGGAGAGCGCTGCCCCAGTGGGCACCATCATGCCCTTAGAGAATAGCCACGTCACCGCCACATTGCTCTGGAATGACCGGACCTGGTTAAGGTGATGGGCCTTGAGGAGGTCATGGGTCAGGGCGACATGGAGCAGCTCGGTTAACCGGGGGAGATTGCGAATCAGGGAGCCAAAACCGGTAAACACCAGGGGGGATTGCAGTGATGCGGCATCTCCGATCGCCACCAATCGATCAAAGGCGACCTGGCGATCGTCGCGGCTAATACTGAAGTGGCCTGGGATATAGCCAAAGGTGGGCTTGCGCCAGGTGAGCTGGTCAAGGTTGCAGCGTCGGTATTCCGGCAAGATATGGAAAAAGTCCTCATACATGGTGAGGAGTGAGCCCGGGTTCTCCGCATTGACCTGGTGGTAGTGAAACAGATATACCGTCAGCTCATCATCTTTGCCTGGGAACAATTCCCAAATCAGTTGGCGTCCCCGCGAAATGTCTCCATGGCTAAAGAGGACATCTCCATAGGTGGAGTCCCAGACCTCAGGCTCAAAACCACCAGAGATACAGGCCCCTACCGTGGGGCAAACGCTGTCAAAGGCCCGTCCCTGGTTGAGTTGCCAGGCAATGGGCGAGGCCGTACCCATCGCATCGACGAGGAGCCGTCCCTGGGCAACCACCGCTTCTTGGGTATTGCGCCGCTGACCGTACACCGTGACACTGGTTTCACTGACCTCGGCCCAGTCAAATTCCGTTTCATCCCAAATGGTGCCTCCGGCCCGGCGCAACTTTTCTCCACAGCATTTGAGCAGGGCTTCGGAGTCAATGGCAATATTCAGGACTGTGGGGGTGTGTAGAACCGGGGCTTTGGCAATCGCCGGATTATTGGCGTCAAAAAACTTATTAAAGCCGTCCTGATACTCCCTGGAAATCAGCGCCTCAAATTCGGCTTCACTAAATAGCCCTAGATCGATCAGCCCTTGAAATTCCGCCCGAGAAATATTCCATTCCCGATTCATGCGGCCAAAGGGTAAACGCTCTATTTCTGCCGAATCCTCACCCGGTTGAGCCATCACCGCTGCATGGAGCACCCCTAAGGCTCCGCCAATGTAGATCAGATCAAAGCCGTCGGCCCTAGGGGGGAGTGGATCCGGCTTGCTTGGGGTTGCCTCTCCGGCGCGAAAAATGATTTGCCTAGGGGTCTGGGGATGACGCACATGGTCGTACCAGCGCTTTTCCCACCAGTAAACCCGCTCTAAGTCCGCTTGCCCATTGGGCATCCGCTGAAAGTAGGTAACGGTTTTTGGAAAGGCCGCTTTCAGGGCCGAAAAAATGCTCTCTTGGCTGGGATCAAAGGGAGGGAGCTGGGGGTACTGGGGTGGAAAGGCAGTCCGAATCTCTTGCTGGAGCTGTTGAACGAGCTGAGTTTCATGCGGCAGGGCGGTTTCAGTCCATCGGAAGACTTTGAGATAGGTGGTTCGTTGCACCGCCCAGGTAACAATAGACAAACAAGGGGGCAAAGGGCCTGTCTCTGAAGGCTTTCCCCCTAAATGAATTCTCAGGCCATCTGGGGTGGGCTGAGTTTGTCCCTGCCTGGGGGCAAATTGCGTTTGCAGCCATGAGCGCACTGTACCTATCTCGGGTGTGGGGACCTCAAGGTAAAGCAGCTCTTTCATAACAAAACAAAGGGGTTGATTAGGGAGGCAATATTATCGACACCTAGCCCTAGGGATCGGTGCTGTTTTACCCTACACCAGAAACCGAAGTCGATGGGGAGCTGTTAAGTTACCTTCAATACAGCGCAATCGTCTTGATTCAGGAGGGCGAGGGTTCTTGTTGCCCCAAGACCATTTGTAAGACCATGGGCATACCACCCACCTGATGGTATTTATCGGCCCAGGCGCGTAAGGTGTCGTCTAATTCAGCGATCGCTTGATCGACCTTCTCAGCCGGAATATCTAATTCTTCCAAAATGCGAATGGTGTGGTCCTGATGCTCAACCCATTCTCGCATCAGCCGAAAAAACTGGGCCGTATCTTCCGCCATTAAGAACATCCGCTCTTCTTGGTCTGCTGGCGAGTACGACGGGCGCAGTAAGGCGTAAAAGGGCATCCCCCAGGGTGAGTCAACCCGTTGCACCGTACCGGAATAAATCAGGCGACGGCGAATATGTTCTGCCAGAGCCTCGCTAAGGAGGCTTTGCCGCTCTGGGGGAAATTCTTCTTGGGATCGACTGTGAAGAAACTCGATCAACTCCATAAACTGGAACGAGGTAATCAGTTGCGCATCTGGCAAGTCTGACGGCAACTTCGTCTCAAGATGGCGTTTTTCCTCCGGGGTGAGGTTATTGCCAGGGATTCGTGATTTCTCAGGTTGCCAAGGGTAACGATCTAACCAAACATAGGGAAGCTGAATCAGATAGCGCGGCTCCTGAGAGCCCAGCATTTTTAGCAGCCGCCCTTCGGTTAAGGCTTGTCGGACCTCCTCAACAATGGCCTTCACCCGCTTGGGCTCAATATGGTGCAAGTGTCCCGTCATGCGCAGGTTATTGCCCTGCTCGAGATAGGTTAAATAGGGCTTGCTGAAAAAGTCATGCTGCCGAGGGAATCGTAAATTTGGTGGTTCTCGTTATCTTCC
>JAQCKL010000408.1 GCA_027592485.1 Cyanobacteriota bacterium | reverse complement strand
GTTGCTGGGTGAGGTGATGTTTTTGGGCGATAAATTCTGGTGTGAGCTGGTCCGCATCCCCATAAACATGGCGCTGATACATCCACTTCAGAAACGCGGGCCGGGTATTGAGGGCGTAGAGGGCTTGGCCTAGGAGGGGCGATCGCACCAAATTTCTCACCCCACTGGCTACGGGAGCCGGTGCCCCCATGGCCCGGAGCGGCCCTTTCCAGGTGGGGGCCACCAGTACTAACTTTGAGCAGGCATCCGGCTGCGCTTGGGCAAACTGTATGGCGTAACCGGCGGCATGACCGGCGGCAATCACCGCCACCGGCTGATCCACACAATCCCGTACAAAATCTTGCAATAGCTGACGGTAGAGCGCGGGGCCATACTGAATGCTGGGCCGGTCTGAATCGCCAAAACCAGGCCAATCCAGGGCAATGACCTGGAAGTGCTGGGCTAGGATCTGGGCGATTCCGGCCATTTCTGCCCGCGAAGAGACGGTGCTAAAAGCCGGTAACAGCAGCACGGGTGTTCCTGCGCCCAAGACTTCATAGACAATGGCAACCGTTTGCCCCCCATGGCTCCATGGGTACTGTTGGCGGGTGCCACCCATCGGTGCGGGCACTGGGGGAGAAGCGGTGATTGTCATGATGGTGAACCGTTGGGTTGGTGGCTATATCTCAGCTTAGTCTCACCCAACGGCACCGGAGGGCGCTAGGCTAAAACCGCCGTTTTACCAAGCTGCTATGTGCCGTTTATTGGGATATCTGGGACCGCCCCTATCCCTTGAAAAGCTTATCCTAGAGCCCTCCCATTCCCTGGTGGTGCAAAGCTATGCCCCCAAAGAGCTGAAGGTGGCCCTCCTCAATGCCGATGGTTTTGGCCTGGGTTGGCACCATCCGACCCGTACCACCGCGCCCTTTACCTATCGCAGCATCCTGCCCGCCTGGAATGACGTTAATTTAGCCCCCCTTTGTCGCTATGTTGAGTCGGGCTGTGTGTTGGCCTACGTGCGCAGCGCTACCCCTGGCCAGGGCTTAGACGTGAGCAACTGTCAGCCCTTTCAATCGGGGCAGCGGTTGTTTACCCACAACGGTTACATTACTAATTTTCGCGAAACCCTATATCGACCGATGGGGCAGACCATGGGCGATCGCGCCTATGGCCAAGTGCGCGGCAGCACCGACTCGGAGCATATCTGGGGGCTGGTGCTAAGTGAGCTAGAACGACAGCCGGATCGACCCGTAGAAACAGCCCTAGAGCGGGCTTTGACGACCCTGGTGACCCTGGCCCGCCACCATAAAACCACCTTCGCCGCTAATATCCTGATCAGCGACGGGGCTCGTTTGGTGGGCTGTCGGTTTGCCTCTGACGGGCCAGCCCCTTCCCTTTACTGGTTACGCGATAGTGACGCCCTTGGCCCCGGCACCCTAATGGCCTCCGAGCCCCTCTTTGAGGGTCCTTGGACCCCCTGCCCCGACCCTGTCCTGTTTACCGTAGAAGCCGATGGTAATCCTCAGTTCCGCTCCCTCCAGCACCTCCACGGCCCTGGCTGAGGCCCGTGAGCAGCTGCGGGCCGATTTGCAAACCTGTCGTCAAGCCACCTTAGCCCTCGTTGCTGACCTCACCCCCACCGAGTACGCTCAGCAGGCCCATCCTGACTTCAGCCCGGTGGGTTGGCATTTGGGCCACATTGCCTTCACCGAATCCCTGTGGATTCTAGAAAAACTCCAGGGCAACGCCTGCCCCCATCCCCACTACCGCCAGCTCTTCGCGGCAGATGGCCTCCCCAAGGCGGAGCGGCAAAACCTACCGGATTGGCCCACGATTCAGGCGTTCTTGGCCGAGATTCGCGATCGCACCCTCACCTATTTAGACACCGCCCCTTTGCAAGACCAACTGCGACTGTGGCGCTGGCTGCTGCAACATGAATGCCAACATGCTGAAACCATGGCGCTGGTACTGGCCCAGCACCGTTGGCCCCAGGAGCAGTCCGTGATGCCCGCCTGGCCTCAACCAGCGGTGATGCAAGGAAAAGTCGAGGCGGTGTTGATTCCCGCTGGAACGGTCACCTTGGGTAGTGAGGCGATCGACGCCCTCGACAATGAGCGGCCTAGCCATCAGGTCCACCTGGGGGCCTATGGGCTCGACCGTACCCCCGTCACCGTTGGGGCCTACCGGCAATTCATCACCGCTGGGGGCTACCAAAAATCGAACTATTGGACCGCCCAGGGCTGGGATTGGGTGCAGTCCCAAAAGATTACTCAGCCCCTCTATTGGCGCGAAAGCCTCGCCTGGGACGCCCATCCCGTCTGTGGGGTGAGCTGGTATGAAGCCGACGCCTATGCTCGATTCGTGGGCAAGCGCCTGCCCACGGAAGCCGAGTGGGAAAAGGCCGCCCATTTCTCCAGCAATGGCGCAGTAGCCCTGGCCGCCGGGAACTACAGCAACCCAAGCGGCCACACCACCCCGGTGGGCAGCTATGGCGGCGATCGCACCCAGGGCTGCGATGATCTATTCGGTAATGTGTGGGAATGGACCGACAGTTGGTTTGCCGGTTATGACGGGTTCGAGGCTTATCCCTATCGGGGTTATTCTCAGATCTATTTTGATGGGGCTCACCGGGTGTTGCGGGGGGGCAGTTGGGCCACCCAGGGACTAGCATTGCGATCGTCCTTTCGCAATTGGTATCACCCCCAGGTGCGGCAGATGTTTGCTGGATTCCGCTGTGCTCAGTCGGTCTAAGGTTTTCTTTATTCTGCCTTCAGAATCCAGTGGCAGAATACACGAGGGCGACCATCCCCTTTGACTCTTGTTGGCGAAACTTGTTGGCGAAATCTATGCCTGTTAATTCACCTGCCCCTAGCCCCGCATCTTCCTCGAATGTTGAGCATTCCTCCCGGTCAACTCCTGTCTTGCAACGCAACCGCCTCACCCTCGAATATCGCCTGCCAGCCTCGGCATCTAATGCTCCCAATGCTGCGGATGGCGGCCAAGATGTGGTGTTTGGCTTAACTCAAACCCCTAAGAGTCTGCCCCCCAAATATTTCTACGACGATCGCGGCTCTCAACTGTTTGAAGCGATCACCACCCTGCCCGAGTACTACCTCACCCGCACCGAGACCCAAATCTTGCTGCAAGATGCCGATGCCATTGCCTGCCGGGTCGGGGCCTGTGACCTGGTGGAATTGGGCAGCGGCAGCTCCACCAAAACCCGCATCCTGCTCGACGCCTATGCACGGCAAAATACCCCGCTGCGCTATGTGCCGGTGGATGTGAGCGGCGGCATTTTAGAAGACACGGCGCGGCGGCTGATTCAAGACTATGGGGACCTCTCGGTCCATGGGTTGGTCAGCACCTACGAAGCAGCCCTCGCTGATCTACCCGCCACCGATTTACCCCGTCGCCTGATTGCCTTTATCGGCAGCACCCTGGGCAACTTATCGCCCCAGCACTGTGAGCAATTCTTCCAACAGGTCAGCCAAGCGCTGCAACCGGGGGATTATTTCTTGCTGGGGGTAGACCGCCACAAGGCCACGGCTCGCTTAGAGGCGGCTTACAACGATAGTCAGGGGGTGACGGCAGCGTTCAATCTGAATATGCTGCACCATCTTAACTGGCGCTTCCAGGGGGATTTTGACCCCGGTCAGTTTCGCCATGTGGCTTTTTATAATGAGGGCGATCGTCAAATGGAGCTCTACATTGAGAGTCTGCAAGACCAAACCGTCACCCTCAAGGCTCTGGATTTGACCGTGACGTTCCAAGCGGGGGAACGGCTCTTGAGTGAAATCTCTCGCAAGTTTGAGATCGCACCCTTAACGGCGGATCTCCTTACCCACGGCTTCCAAATGGTGGAAACCTTTACCGATGATCAGCAGGACTTTGCCCTCTGTCTCTGCCAGCGAATTTGAACTCAGCAGATTTAAACGGGCCTTTCAATCATTCGAGTGGACCAGGAAAATGTCGGTCTAATAATATTTTATGTCTTCTAGATCTCGGTGAGGACACACCCAAAAGCCCATTGGCTGGAGGTTGGCTTTAGAATAATGTGAGCCTTTATAGTGGGCAATGGTTTCGCAGGCGAATCTAATTATGGCTATGAGACCTGATTCTGGTTGGGACTTGTCAGTTGACAATCGTAACGGTCAACTGGCTCTTGTCGTTGAGATCAAGCGCAAAACGAATGTATCGCCGGAGTGGGCAGCAAAGCTACGTCAAAATATTCTTGCACACGGAACCTTTCCGAAAGCCCCGTATTTTTTGATGGTTTTTCCGGATAAATTTTACCTATGGTCCAATGCTGAGGCCTATCAGGATCAGAGTAAACCTACCTGCACCATTGATGCATCCCCGATTCTTCAACCCTACTTTGAGAGGGCCGGAGTAACTGCTGACCAAATCAGTGGAGCTAGTCTAGAACTCGTCGTTACATCTTGGCTTGGAGAGATAATTCATTCAGATCAATTGCCTGAGAACATTGATGCTTCTCAACAATGGTTGATTGAGTCAGGACTTTATGCTGCCTTGGCTGGAGGGAGGTTTGAGCATGAGGTGGCTGCGTGAATATTTATGTTGAGACAAACTTTGTTTTAGAACTAACCTTTGAGCAAGAGCAATGTTTAAGTTGCGAACAGATTCTACAACTCTGTGAAATAAGACAAGCAAAACTCGTCATACCAGCTTACAGTCTTGCTGAACCTCATGAAAAACTAAGCCGTCAAGCACGAAACCGCCGAGAACTACAACAGTCATTAGATGCTGAGTTACGCCAACTTTTAGAGGATGTTTGAAAAGTTATTCGGTGTCAAAATCGCTACGCGAGTCGCCGCACCATGATGCGAATCATCGCGAGATAG
>JAQCKL010000407.1 GCA_027592485.1 Cyanobacteriota bacterium | reverse complement strand
GGAGTTGCGGGTCCGCTTCTAGGGATTGCTCCAGGGTCTGACCCCAAGGGCTACCGGCGCACCCGCCGAGCAGCCCCACTAGGGCGGCGATCCCAGCCATGGTTTGCAGGTGGGCTACTGTTAGGCCGGATATTTTTAGGCCGGATATTTTTAGGCCAGATATTTTCAGACCACATTGAGTCATCGCTATCATCGGTTCAGGATGGGTGGGTTAAGGCCCACCCTTTACGCTAGCGTAGCGTGCCCGGACCTGAACCCTAGGGGAAGCCATGACCCGTCGCCCTGTGATCATTGACTGCGACCCTGGGGTCGATGATGCGATCGCCCTAATACTGGCCTTGCGATCGCCAGAACTGGATATCCAAGCCATCGTCACCGTGGCCGGAAATGTGCCCCTGGCCTTGACCCAGCGCAATGCCCGCCAGATCTGTGAGCTGATGGATCGTTGGGATGTGCCGGTGTATGGGGGCTGCCCGCGTCCATTGGTGCGATCGCTGGTGACCGCCGAAGCCGTCCATGGCACCACCGGCTTAAATGGCATCACCTTGCCCGAGCCCACCCTGCCCCTCCAGGAACGCCATGGGGTGAGCTACCTGATTGAAGCGTTGCAAAATGCCAGCGCCCCGATCACCTTGGCCACCCTGGGGCCACTGACCAATATCGCCGCCGCCATCATCCAGTGTCCCCAGATCCTCGACTCGGTGGCCGAAATTGTGATGATGGGGGGAGCCGTCACCCGAGGCAATATCACCCCAGTGGCGGAGTTCAATCTCTACGTTGACCCCCACGCCGGACGGGTGGTGTTTGAGACGGGGGTCCCGATCACGATGTTGAGCCTAGATGTCACCCACCAAGTTTTGACCACCCCGGAGCGGCTCGCGCAACTGCGGGCAGTGGGCACCGACCTCAGCCAAGTTGCCGTGGATTTATTGACCCCCTATGGGGTGAGCGATCGCGAAACTTTAGGGTTGGCCGATGCACCGCTCCACGATCCCTGCGTGATCGCCTACCTGCTCCAACCCGACTTATTTACCACCTACGGCGCTGAGGTGACCGTTGAAACCGACAGTCCTCTTACCCTGGGGCAAACGGTCGTCAATCCCCGGCGGGCCAAGGCCCTCACGCATCCGGTGCAGGTGGCTGATACCGTCGATGCCGCAGGTATTTATCAGTTATTACAGGATCGTCTGGCGATGCGCCTCTAAATCCCCTTCGATTTCCCCTTTCCCCCTGGCTTCCCTTGGTAAAATAAGGCCACACTCTCCCCCCTCCCCATGAGTTACACCACCGAGGAACTCATTGACATCTTGGATCAAGAACTGCGGGCCGTATGGCGGGGAGAGCGACTGGTTTTATCATCAGCGGATCGCCTCGATCATCCCGTCGTGGCCAAAGCCCTAGGGGCCGAAAAGCTCAGTAAAGTCTTTGCCGTTCAAGACTTTCGGGAACAAATTCACCAGTATCAGCGCCAGCATCAGGTTTCTGGCTTGATTTGGCATACCTGTCGCTTTGGGGGGCGCTCCCTACGGTTGCCAGAGGTTCATCCTCAGCTCACGGCTATTCCTGAGGATAAGCGATCGCTGCTAGCCATCAAGTCCACCGTGATCGAGTTTTGGCGGAGCGTCAGCCCAGGACTAAGGCTGTGGCGACCGGGCTTTCCCCCCGAGCCCTTAGAGCGCCAGTACGTGGATGATCTCATTACCCAAACGGAATGGGCCGAGGTCGATGCCACCCGCAGCGAACTGTACCTGAGTCTCTGCTGGGGCAACCCCAAAGACTGCCACTATGACTGGGCGCGCCCCGATTCCGGCTGTGAACGAATCATTGCGGCGATCGCTGAACCCAGCGCCATCAAGATATAGTTAAAAGCTGAAGAATTTATCTGTTGTCCTGTACCCAGGCTGTAAGCAGGTTGTACAGAGACGACAAGAGTCCTAGCAGTGAGAGGCTAACCTCCATGCCCTTTGCGGTTGGTGTAATTGAAACCCAAGGTTTCCCAGCGGTATTGGCCGTTGCGGATGCCATGGTTAAAGCCGGACGGGTGACCCTGGTGAAGTATGAACGGGCGGAAAGTGGACGCCAGTATGTGGTAATTCGAGGTCCCGTCTCAGAAGTAAAACAGTCCATGGCCGCTGGGATTGAGGCCGGCAACAACATGCCGAACTACGGCACGGTCACCACCCACTACATCGTGCCCAACCCCCCAGAGAACTTGGCAGCGGTGCTCCCCATTTACTTCAGCGAGGAATCAGAGGACTTTTGGCTAGAGGAAATGCGGGCCTTAACCCAGCCGTGAAGGGGATGATCGGGGCGTAGGGGCAACTCAAGGGAGAAGCACCCTCTGACCAGGCATAACGGGCATAAACAAACCTAAAGTTTTGATCAGCACCATGCACCCTAGGGTTCATGGTGCTGATCAGCTCTAAGGCCCGTACAATGAGGTTTGCACATACAGGCTTTATTTGAGGAGATCGGTCATGCCACAGGCAGTTGGTTCCCTAGAGACGAGAGGGTTCCCACCCGTGCTGGCGGCGGCAGACGCCATGGTCAAAGCGGGACGGGTAACATTGGTGAACTACATTCGAGCCGGTAGTGCGCGGTTTGTGGTCAATATTCGTGGTGATGTGTCCGAGGTAAAAGCGGCGATGGAAGCCGGGGTTGCCGCAGCGGAGAATGCCCCCGGCGGTATTTTGGAAACTTGGGTGATTATTCCCCGCCCCCACGAAAATGTGGTGGCAGTATTGCCCATTGCCTACGAAGAAAGCGTTGAAGAGTTCCGACAAGCGGTAGAGCAGCCCATCCTGCCGGGGGCGACGGGCCGATAGACCACTCCGAAGACTAGGACACGGCGTAAATCTCCCTACCCTTGAACAAGGGGCTTAAGCCCCTTGCCCTGGATTGCAAGGGTTGTGTGATCTACGCCGGTTTTGTTGGGTTTTGCCAACGTGCTACTCAACCTGCAAACAAATAGTTGCCAGAGCATTAGCGTGATCTGACTGACTTAGGGAGTTGCTGGGCAATAGCGTACCGATCGTAGGGGTTTGGCAATGCCAAATCCCTATCGCAAGTTGGCAAGATGACCGATATGTTATTGAGCTGCGCTCCCCTTAACAGCAAAGGATGTCAAAGTCAGGTTGTGCCTAAACAAGAGGCCATCCAAAGGCTGAATCAGCGGCTTATACATAAGTCCTTGGTTGGGGAGTTGCCAGGGTTTAATCCCCCCACCTCCCCTTATCAAGGGGGAGCAGTCTTAGCCACAATTTGGGCTAGCCCCTTTTTTTGGCGTAGCCTGCCCGCAGGGCGTAGGGGCGGCGACAGCGGGGGATTAACCCAGTTTGCTGAGATCAGAGATGTGTATCAGCAGCAGCAAGTTGAGACAGAGGCGGTTGGAGAGAGGGAAGCGGTAAACCCAGAAACTTGAGGGGCGATCGGTAACTGCGGCAAGGCCAAGGACCGGCCCACCGAATACGTTGGGGAGATGGGTCCTTGGGACTTATACTTCTTTAGTACACCTGCTTTTACTTTTCTTAACAAGCTATCGCAGGCCCTGTCGGCTAACGCATTCAGCATTTCTCCATAGACAAATTCTCGTTTTGTTAACACCTTCAGTGACGTTTCGGCAGCATACCTATGGGGCTTTACTCGCCAGCAGCATGGCAGGCCATTCAAACGCTTGGTCAACGGGTTGATGAAAACTTAGACCGGTTAGGCGTTGGTCTAACCATGGGGGGAGAGCCGACTTATATTGATGCGGCCGACCCCAACGCTTTGGAATGGACCTATGGTGCGCTGGGGGAAGGGAAGCGGCAACGGGCAGAGGCCCTGCTCATCCAGTTGCAGCAGCGCTTAACGCCGTCCGGCAGCTTGCGGCTCTACGGGCTTGGCAAGCTTTACCCAGGGGAACCCATTCCCCGGTGGGCTCTGGGCTGCTTTTGGCGCTTGGATGGGGAGCCCCTGTGGCGATCGCCCCGCCTGCTCGCGGCCCCCGGTCAAGACCACCACCACAGTTGGCGGCAAGCCCAAGCCTTCATGATCGAGTTGCTGGGATATTTGGGCATCCCAGAAGTGGCCGTCCTCACAGCCCAAGATGTCGGCATCGATCACCCTACCGGTTATATCCTGCCGTTGCTGACGGTGCTCCACGAGGGGCAACCCACTTGGACCAGTTGTCCCTGGACCCAGTGGCCTGAATTAGGTCATGTTCCCTTGGTGCCGGGGGAGACCCCGGTGGGCATGCGCCTCCCCCTGGGGGATCTGCCCCAGCCAGAGGTCTTTGCCACCGAAGCGCTGCCGCGTCTCACCGATGCTGCCATTCGCCCCGCCGCGATCGCCCCCTTGGCCGCCCCCAACAGCATTCAACTGGCCCTCTGTATCGAAGCCCGCCAAGGGGTGCTGCATGTGTTTATACCGCCGATTGCCTCCGCTCGGAGCTTTGTGGATCTGCTCACTGCCATTGAGGCCACGGCTGAATCCCTAGACCTGCCCGTGGTGATTGAGGGCTATGCCCCGCCGCTGAACCAAGGCATTCTCGGCTTTCAGCTCACCCCTGATCCAGGGGTGTTAGAGGTGAATATTCACCCTGTGGCCACCTGGGCAGAACTGGTTGACCTGCACACCGCCCTGGATGACGAGGCCTTTGCCTGCGGTCTCACCTGTGAACGGTACGGACTCGATGGTCGCCCCCTCGGCACGGGGGGCGGTGCCCACATCACCATTGGGGGCGCGACCCCAGCCGAAAGCCCCCTGTTCAGGCGACCTGATCTGCTGCGAAGTTTGATCACGTACTGGCAGCACCATCCCAGCTTGACCTACCTATTTTCTGGGCAGTTTATTGGTGCCACCA
>JAQCKL010000406.1 GCA_027592485.1 Cyanobacteriota bacterium | reverse complement strand
ATCCGGCAGAAGTTGGCTGAACAAGGTCACCCCATATTTTCCTCTAGCCTGCTCTAAAATGCACTGCCCCGGTATTGCTTTCAAGTCAAACGCTCCCTAAGTCCAGCCTCGAAGACGTCTTGAGCAAAAATTGGCGGTTTTGAACCTCCTATGAAATAATTAGAGATTCTGCCTGTAAATTATCTGAAGCTCATTGAACCGTCATGGCTAAAGGCGTCCGCATTGTGATTACTCTGGAATGTACAGAGTGTCGCACCAACCTCAACAAGCGTTCTCCGGGCGTGTCTCGTTACACCACCCAAAAAAATCGCCGCAATACCACTGGGCGCATTGAACTGAAAAAGTTCTGTACCCACTGCAATACGCACACCGTGCATAAAGAGATTAAGTAAGACTGTCGTTATTAGTTCTCAGGAACGTTTTTACTGCAATGGCCTATTTCCGTCGCCGCCTGTCACCCATCAAACCCGAAGAAAAGATTGACTATAAAGATGTCGATCTACTCCGCAAGTTCATCACCGATCGCGGCAAAATCCTACCGCGTCGCATTAGTGGCCTCACCGCCCAACAACAGCGCCACCTCACCACCGCGATTAAGCGGGCTCGGGCGATCGCGCTACTACCCTACGTCAATCGCGAAGGGTAATTGAGGTGTCATTGGAATTAGGGGGGTTAGGCCGTGGACAAAGGGACGCTGGTCGAGTTTCGAGCGCAGGGCACCCCCCGACTCGGTGTCGCTGAACGACCAGAGGGCAAAAAAAACTGGGTTGTCGTTGATGCTAGGGGGCAAAATCATACGATTCACCCCCGTGAAGTCACCTTTCAGATAGCCGGTGAAACCCCCTTTAAGGCCGGTGACCTGCCGACTCTCCTCAAGGATGCGGAGGACTATTTAGATCCGATGGGCTTACAGGTGGCTTGGGAGCTACTGAATGAGCTATCGGAATCGACCACTCCCGCATCCTTGGCACAGTTACTTTTCTCCGATACGAGTCCGGTGACCTGCTACGCCGCCCATCGGCTGCTATCGGATGACAAAATCTACTTTAAGCAGAAGGGCGATCACTACGAACCGCGCTCGGTTGCCCAGGTCGAAGAACAACTGCACCAACTGGAAAAAGAAGCCCAGCGCCAGGAAGAGCTGACCGGATTTATTGGCCGGGTGCAACAAGCCTTAGCAGGGGAATCGATAGAGTGGCTCAAAAGCGATCGCCCTCGCCTAGAAGCCCTAGAAAAGTTTGCGCTGTTTGGGGACGAGGCTAACCAGCGCCATTTAGCCCAAGACACCCTGGCGTTGATTGAGTGGCAGAAAGCGCCGACCGATGCATTTAAGTTGCTGGTCGATCTAGGTCTTTGGGGCATTCACGAGAATCTCGCCCTGCGACGGAGCCAGATTCCCACCCAGTTTACTGAGACCGCCCTATCCATGGCGCAGCACCATTTGACCCAGGCTCCTCCCGATGCCGACCCCCAGCGGCTGGACTTGACCCATTTAAAGGTGTACACCGTCGATGATGAGAGCACCCGAGAGATCGACGATGGTCTTAGCCTCGAAACCCTAGAGGGCGGTCAGCAGCGGTTGTGGATCCACATTGCCGATCCCACCCGCTGGATTTTACCCGGCGACGATCTTGATTTAGAAGCTCGGCGACGGAGCACGACCCTATACTTGCCCACCGGCAGTGTGCCGATGTTTCCCCTGGAGTTGGCCACAGGGCCGATGAGCCTGGTGCAAGGGAAACGCTGCTATGCCTTGAGTTTTGGGGTGATCCTCAACCAGTCCGGTGGCATTGAGGACTATTGCATTACCCCCAGCTTGATCAAGCCCACCTACCGCCTCACCTACGAGGATGTGGATGAAATGCTGGATCTGGGCATCCAGGCAGAACCAGAACTACTGGCGATCGCCCAAGCCGCCACGGTGCGTCAGCAATGGCGGACAACCCAGGGCGCGATCAGCATCCATATGCCGGAGTCTTCGATCCGAGTGGGGGAGGATGAAATCGATATTCAGGTGCTCGACGACTCCCAATCCCGGCAAATGGTGGCGGAGATGATGATTTTGACCGGGGAGGTAGCCGCTTGTTACGGTCAAGCGCATGCGCTCGCGATCCCGTTCCGTAGTCAGCCCCAGCCGGAATTGCCCTCCGATGAAGAGCTGCTGCAGTTGCCGACAGGGCCAGTTCGATACTCAGCCATTCGCCGCTGCATGCCCCGTAGTGAGATGGGCATTACCCCCGCCCGCCATGCCACCTTAGGGTTGGATGGCTATAGCCAGGTCACCTCACCGATCCGGCGCTATACCGATTTACTCGCCCATTTCCAAATCAAGGCCCATTTACGGGGTGGCCCTCTGCCCTTTTCTGCCGAGGAAATGACTGAGCTCACCCAAGGGGCCAGCACCGCTGCCTACGAAGCCACCATGGTAGAGCGCCAAACCAAGCGCTATTGGTCCCTAGAGTATCTCCGTAGACAAGGTAGCCAGACCTGGGCAGTGACCCTACTGCGTTGGTTGCGAGCCCACGATCGCATCGGTCTGATCCTGTTTGATGAGCTGGGCTTCGAACTTGGGGTCCGTTTAGACCGAGATATGGAACTGGGGGAGTCGTTTCATATTCAGGTCACCCACGTAAGCCCGCGCGAGGATGTGGTTCGCATCCAAGAGGTGGTTGCGGATATCGCCGAATCAGTGGTGGCTTAGGGTCTACCGCTGCAAATAAAAGCGGTGTACCTGCCCCCATTTCCAAAGGTAGAGGCGTCCAGGCTTTTTGCCAAAGGACCAAGTCCCCATGAAGTCGATGCGATCGCGCAAGATTCCGGACACGAAAGACAAGTCTTCGACCTTAGAAAGTTGATAGCTCTGATTTTTAACGCCAGGCTCCAAATCTAGCGCAATGGCCCAACGGAGGGTTTCTCCGGCTTGATAAATCATTGCCGGAGGCAGTTTAGGGCTGCGATTGTAGACCATCAAATCGCCGTCGCGATACTCCAGCCGCTCATCCACCTCGATGCCGGTTACCCCATCGGTGTAGGGAGCGCCGTAGAAAGGTCCGGCATCAAATCTTTGCTCATTAAAGGTCACCAAGGTCGTGGCAGGCAGTAACACCACTAAAGCCACTAGACACCCAAGCCAATATGCATTGGGATATTTGGGGCGTCGCCAAGCCCTCAGCAGCACCATGAAAATGCCAAAGCCGACGAGCAACACCACAAAAGGCAGCACCCCGTGGAGAAGGGTAAAGGGCAGGGCAATTACAATTCCTAAAACAGCGGCGAGACTGCCGACAAGGACGCCTTGACGCTCGATAACAGTTGGCATAATCGATTAACGTTTATCCTCACAAACCTAGACACCGTTCTATCACGTTCGGGTCGCACCCCCTAACATGGTGCGGGGTGACGCTGAACCCGTTATGGACTGAACGGCTAGTCGCCGCCAGTCGGGTTGGGACAAGACTGCGACATCCTTTGATTCTGCGCTCAGGATCAGAGCGATCTTAGGCGTTCTAAACAACGGGGTCAGCGCGATATGCTGACCGGCCTCTAATGCTTCAACCCTGAATGACGCTGCGTCCTGAGGGAACTGGCAAGTCCTACCACCGACAATCAAAACCCCCAACCCAATTTTGTGTGGTTAGGGGCTTTATGCCGCAAACGCAGCTCTGCAGCCGCTTACGGTGACTTTAAAGGGGCATCGTCCAGGAAGCTTATTCTTCTTCTTCCCAGCTATCCACGGCTAGTAGGGCTTCGATAGAATCACGCATGGAGAACTCAAAGTCCTCCAGTTCTTTGCGCCAGTGAGCCCAATCGTCGCCAAAGAGGAAGGCAACCTTCCAGATGCTGTCCGTAGGCTGGATCACTTTGCGCTTCACCAGAGATTGCACTTGCCGTTGGAATTTCACCATTGGGTGAGCAACCTTTGGGTCGAGTGTTGTATTGGTCATATTCGAATTTCGAAAAATCTGCTTAAAGGAAATTGACTGTGGTGAACCCTATCAAGCGCTTTACAACGTTGCCTTGAAGAGTTGCAACCATTTCAGTTGGCAAAGATAGCATAATTTTTAGAAGGTGCTACCATCACCACCCCATTGGGGATAAATAGTCCCAATGGCAGCTCTCTCACCTAACGAGGCGATTTAGCTGGCTAAGTTAAGATAACACCCTGGTTACCTTTTGTCATATTTAAAAATGTGACGTAACGTTATTACTCTGGCCAATCCCTAAGCTATCTGGCTCTGAGTGGCTTGTCTAGCATCCCTAGGGCTGGCCAAGCGGGGTAATTAAATCAGCAGTTTCTTGCATTGTTGATACGATTGGCAATTGAAAGATTTTTGTTAGCGAATCCTGATTGATGGCTCCTGCAGACGATTCTCTCCATTCCCCTGACCCCATCCATTTGCCTCGCACCAGTGAGTCAGAGCCGCTCAAGCGCATTCGCCACACCTTTTCCCATGTGATGGCCATGGCGGTACAGCGGCTGTTTCCTAAGGCCCAGGTCACCATTGGGCCTTGGATTGACTATGGCTTTTATTACGATTTTGATCACCCTGAACCCTTCACCGAAAAAGACCTGAAGGCGATTAAGAAGGAGATGATCAAAATCATCCATAAGGATTTGCCCGTGGTGCGGGAAGAGGTGAGTCGGGAGGAAGCTCGGCGGCGGATTGAAGCCTTAGGGGAGCCCTACAAGCTGGAAATCCTCGCTGGGTTGGAAGCACCCATCACCCTTTATCACCTCGGCGATCAGTGGTGGGATCTCTGTGCCGGTCCCCATGTGGAGAGCACCAAGGATCTACATCCCAAAGCCTTTGACCTGGAAAGCGTCGCTGGGGCCTATTGGCGGGGGG
>JAQCKL010000405.1 GCA_027592485.1 Cyanobacteriota bacterium | reverse complement strand
CATGGCACTCACCGGAGATGGGAAATGCTTCTAGCTTATGTCTTAATGCAATTGGCGACTGCTATAGGATTGCACCAAGGCCCAGCACAGGGTGGCTTTGTCGGCCCAGCTCTGGTGCGCGGTGCCCGTGGCGGTATCCCGCACCTGCTGAAAAATTTCAAGGGCCGCGCCCAGATCCCACAGGTCCAGATGGTAAAGACCTAGGCTCAGGAGCGCATCCACCTGCACCATGGTCAGGCAATAGGCGGGGTGGCTCTGGCGTTCGGTCTCTGGCAGGGTTTCTAAACAGTGCAACGCGATCGCCCTGGCCTCTTCCTGGAGGGCAATGGCCCCATGTACCTGACCAGAGATCCAATACACATCCGCCAGGATATTGCGCAGCTCGCTGGCCCGCTGGTCCTTGGGCAAGTGGGGGAGGAGGGCGGTAATGGCGGTGCGCAGGGGTTGCAATAACCCAATCCGATAAAGGGCGCTGCCCAGGGTGAGGTATTGCCCCCACTGGTTGTGGTAGCTGTGGAGCAACACCGCTGCGGCCCCTGGATAATCGGCGATCGCCCAGCGATGGTAGTAGGCTTCCAGGGCATGGGTGGCATCGGCAACGGTGGTGAGGGTGGTCACCGATGCGGTCCAGAATTGGGCGGCCTGGTCCTGGGCAATGGACCAATCTGGGGTGGGATGCAAGCGGCTCAGGGCCTCCGCTTGCACCACGGGGTGCAGCCAATAGTGACCCCGGTGGCTCTCTAGCAAAGAGCGATTGCGTAAGGACATGATCACCTGGCGGTGACGGGCGGGATCCACATCCCACATCAGCGCCAGCACCCCATCCGTTGGTAGTCGGGGCACATCTTGATAGCGGTAGGCCCCCAATCGACAAAACAGACCATAGGCTTCTGGATCCAAATCCTTGAGGCGATTCACCTGGCTGGCCACGAGGTTTTTGAGGTCTAGGGCCACAAGGGGATCCGTGCCGTTTTCCTGCCAGTAAGCATCCCCCTCACCGTCAAAATCCCCTTGAATGGCCCCCCGCAAAATGGTCATGGCCTTGGCGTTCCCCCCATAGGCCCGGTGCATGGCCGCTAGGGTGGCTGCCGAAATATCAATGGCGGTTTGGGCAAAAAAAGCGTGCCACGTCTCGACCCCCAGCCCTGGCAACCGGTAATGGGTGACGGTAATGCTGGGTTCGCAGAGGCGATCGCGGCTGGTGAGCAGGGTGACGGCTTGGCCCTTGGGGTCACAGAGCACCCGCAACACATCGCCATAGCGGCTCTGTTGGGGCCAAAACCGGCCCTGACTATCCAGGGCCGGTTCTAGGTTGTCGATCAAGATGCCCACCCGACGGGTGCGGAGCTGTCGTTTCAGGCGATCGAGGGTGACGCCAAAATCCCGCCCTGGCTCAATTTGAAAGTCCTGGCGCAGCCATTCTTCCACCACCTGTTCGGCGGGGGTAATGTTGATGGTTTCCTTCGCCATCAGCAGTTCTAGCACCTGGTCAAACCCAGCCTGTTCCAGAAATTGCTGGGCCAGGGTGGTTTTGCCAATGCCCCCTTCCCCCTTCAACACCAGGGTGCGGTGCCCTTGATGAATTAAGTCCTGGAGATCGGCGATCGCCCCTTCTCGACCGAGGAAAGCAATGGGCGCTGGGGCGCTGGGGCGTGGGGGCGCTGGGGCGAGCGTGTTGCCATCGGCGAGGCGGCGTTCTAGGACCGAGCGGCAGTTGCCCTTAGTCACGGGTTCATCTAGGGACTGGGACAGGGTTTGCCAGAGTTGTGACGCCACATCCTTAATGTGACCTTCGGTGTAGCGCAGCCTACGGGCCATTTCGCCATAGGTCTGGCGCTGCCACGCCTGCTCCAAAATTCGCCGCTGCAAATCATTCAGGTGTTTGCCAGTAATCTCAAAAATGAGCGTATCCGCTTGGTTTAGCATGGTCTCCGCCCCCATGGGTCTCTCCTATGGGCTGCTCCAAATCTACCCGATTGTCCTGCGGTCATTCGTTGATAGGATTCCCCCAGACGAGCTCAGGATCTAAGCTCTAGAAAGGTTACCCCGCAAGGGTTTCCAGGGCTAATCAGCCCTGGAAACCCTTGCGGCCCCACCCAACTTCATCACCAGACCCGCCTTTTCCTGACCTTTTCAGACTGAGGGCACATTGAAGCGGGGACCATTGCCGACTGCCATCGCCTCTGGCCCTGACTAGGGTTGAGGAGATGTTGAGTACCCGATCAACGCCCATGGTCATCGCCCGCGCTCACCCTAATGCCATTACGGATCTAGCCGGTTCCCTATCCCCCCGCCCCACCCTCGGCAATACCTTGAACCGCATTCGCCATCTGAGCCATCGCTATCTTGCGGCGGCTCATTTGCGCGATCGCCTCGAAGACTTACCCCAACAGTTCCAGCACCCCCAAATTCGCCCCTGGCAACCGTTACCTTGGCGACAGGTCAGTGCAGACCAGTTGCAGGGCATTGACCGCGCCACCTTTTGCGCCCTGCTCAAGGGCACCATCGATACCGAAGCCCCCATCCAGGGCTACACCGCCACCAGTCGTCACTATTTGCAAGACCTCTATCCGGCCATGGCGGAGTTTGTGGGGGGCAAGGTGAACGGCAGCGGCACCCCCCTGACCGTGGGACTGTGGGAACGGGAGGAAAAACGCCACACCCCAGCGCTAATCAAGCTCTACACCCTGCTGCAAGGGGAACCGCCCAAGGTGACGCCCCATCCAGCGCGGCCCCATCGTCCGAGCACAGACCCCCACGGAGCCCTCTATCGCCATGGTTTGCACCGGGTGGCCACCGAGTATGGAGCTACCTGTCTGTATCTGTGGATGATGGCCTACACCACCGGTCCCCTACAGACCGTCCTGGCCGAACTGCTCATGGATGAAATCAACCATATGACCAAGTTCTGGGGCTTTGGTCAATGGGCCTATCCCGATTCCGGCCTGGGCAAAATTAGCCGCACCCTGGGACAGAGCTTGATCCAAAAAATCCGGCACCCCACCGCGTCAAGCAGCCTCATTCACACCCTGCGGCGCATGATGGCCGAACTGGCCTGGGACCAATGGAGTGCCGCCAATCGGGTAGCCCTGATTTACAGCTTTGACCAGGTCATGAAACGGTTGTGGCGCTGGCACCGTACCCTCACTCCCGCCTACCTTAACCCGCTCTTTGGCCCCCCCATGTCCCAATTCAAAATTCAAAATTGAGAATTCAAAATTCCCTGTCCCCTGTCCCCTCTTACCCCTAAAAAACCATGAAAACCCTCCCCCCCAACCTCGATCCCACCCGTCTCCCCCGCCATGTCGCCTGCATTATGGATGGCAATGGCCGCTGGGCTCAGCAACGGGGGTTGCCCCGCATCGCCGGTCATCGCCAAGGGGCGCGCACCCTCAAGGATCTGGTGCGCTGCTGTAAAGATTGGGGCATCCCCACCCTGACGGTATATGCCTTTTCGACCGAAAACTGGCAGCGCCCTTTAGAAGAAGTCAGCTTTTTGATGCGGTTATTTGAGCGCTTACTGCACCAGGAGTTGGCGGAACTGCACCAAGAGGGGGTGCGGCTACAGTTTTTGGGTGACCTGGGGGCTCTCCCCGCCCCATTGCAGTTGCAGATGCACCGGGCCACCACCGAGACCGCTCACAACCAAGCGGTCACCTTTAACGTGGCGGTGAATTACGGTAGCCGTCTAGAAATCACCCGCGCCTGCCGTCACCTAGCTGAGCAGGTGCAGCGGGGGCTCCTGGCTCCCGATGATATTGATGAGGCCAGCCTAGAGCAACACCTCTACACCGGGTCGCTTCCGGGTCCTGATCTGCTGATTCGCACCAGCGGCGAACAGCGATTGAGCAACTATTTACTCTGGCAACTGGCCTATGCTGAGCTGTATTTCACCGCAGCCCTCTGGCCCGACTTCGATCGCACCGCCTTTGCCGAAGCCTTGCAGGCGTTTCAGGGGCGAGATCGCCGCTTTGGTCGCCTCTCTCCCGTAGAGCAAGCGCTACCAGCCTAATCAGCACAATCAGGTTCTATTTTCGGATCGTCCGCCAAAAGGCCGGGACGATCATTTTTTTTGACTTGGTCTCCCTTTACAACCTGTGGGCAGACTAAAGGCGGCAACGGCTTTAACCAACCCGACGTATTTTCATGAATGTTGGGAAAAGGCACTGTAGCCCAACGGTAGATCTACATCGGAATCGGAACCCATTTTTATAACCCAGGAGGATTTAAAAACCCTTGACCTATTGGTTGTCTGAAGGGATGCCTATGTGTGGACATGAAACCACATTCTTTAAAATACTCGATTCGTCTATGTACCTGATGCTGACATGTATCAACTAAGTGTCGCCATCTGCACCTATAACGGTGCACAACGGTTGCCACAGGTCCTGACCTGTTTGCGATCGCAAGTTTACCCAGCGACCCTCAAGTGGGAAGTTGTCGTGGTGGACAACAACAGTAGCGACAACACTGCCGAAGTTATTCGTGCCCATCAATTAGATTGGCCTCAAAATATTCCCCTTAAATATGTCTCTGAACCTAAGCAAGGATTAGCCTTTGCCCGACAAAAGGCCATGCAAATAGCTACCGGGGAGTGGGTTGGGTTTTTGGATGATGATAATTTGCCCGCCTTAGACTGGATCGCATCTGCCTATGAATTTAGTCAGGCTCATCCAAAATCTGGGGTTTTTGGCAGCAAAATTTTGGGGCATTATGACGGAACACCTCCAGAAAATTTCGGACGAATTAGTCGGTTTCTGGCTATCAACGAAAGTAAAAGAACAATTTGTTATAGCGACCCAACCTATGACGTAAGTGTCCCAGGGTCTATCCAGGCTTAATAGCTAGGATCGTGGTTGATGGAACATCTGCATCCA
>JAQCKL010000404.1 GCA_027592485.1 Cyanobacteriota bacterium | reverse complement strand
ACCAGGGCAGGGTTTTCCACCGCAAAGGCGGGATAGCTGATGATGCTCAGCACCGCCGCGTCTATTTCCTTCGAGCCCGATTCCCGAGGCAACAGCGATTCTAAAATCACTCGGGCTCGGGCTACTTCGTCGGGCAACACATGGATCACCGAGGCCTGGCCACCCCGCACCCCAAATAGATTCAACCCATCCAACGCTTCGAGGGCGGCCTTGGCCATCCCCACCGAGCTGGTGTTGAGTTCTGGTTTGCCGTGGTTGAGCTTATTGCCCCGCTCCCAAATGCCGTAGTCGGGGATGCGGTAGGCCCGACCGATGTAATACACCAGGTTTTGGACAAAGTTGACCTCATCCAGGTTGAAGATGATCTGTAAACCAGAGGCGGTCATCTGGGCCAGCATCAACAAAAAGACTGAGGTGGCGTCAATTTGCAGGTGCCCCCACTCGTCATCGCCCACGACGGTGGAGCCGGTGGCGGTGTCGTACTTGGCATGGAGGGCCGACAGGGGATCCTGATTTTCCTTGAAACTCTCCACCTTCGTCGCCTGCTGCATCATGGCAAACAGCAGCCCCCGCATCAGCTTGACGGTGCTGTGCTCTAGGCCGTAGGTGCGACCCTGGGCCTCATCGACCTTGCGGTAGGCTAGGGCCAGTCCCCACACGGCCAGAATGCTATAGACATTGTCCCGCACCCAGGCGTCGGTGTAGTCACCGTGGGTGGTGATGGCGGTGCTGGCGGGCAGCAAGCCACTGACGGGATGCTGGCGGGCCAGGATGATGGCGTCAACTTGGTGGTAGTACTGGGCGAGGCGATCGGGCAGGGAGGCGGAGGTCATAGGCTATCCCCTGGGGGATAAACGGTAGTTCGGCAATGCTGATGACCTAGCCTACCGAAAAGTTAGGGATGACGGGAATGATTTTCCGCCTAACAGAATGTTGCCGCCTAACTAGCCCGACGCAGGTGCCCAAAGAAACCCAAATTAAACCGACGCGATGGCGTAGATTGGGGACGGGTCGTCGTCCCCTGAGAGGGAATAGCGTCGGACCAAAAGCTCAGGCCATACCAGGTGGCCGTATCAAAAACTTCCGTTACCTCAAGATCCAACAGCAGCTGCAACTGACGAACCGCTTGTTGGGTTTCGAGACCGAAGTAACCATCAATGGTTTGGTTATAAATCGACAACGCTTGCAGGGCTTGCTGGAGGGCTCGGACACCCTCGCCACCATCACCCATTTGCAGGAGTTCAGGTTCTAGGGACGCGATCGCCGACTGGAGACAGGTATTCATATCAGCTGCAACTCTTTAAAAACAGGACATCCATCTGGGTCAAGGCCGTTAAGCGTCTTGGTGACTTTGGCCAGTTACCGGGTCTGCAGCGCTTCCTCAGCGCACCTCACCCAAGCCCGTTCATTGGCGTTTGTCTATATGCAAAATGTAATTTCACATACAGATTGATGCACACCGAAGACCCACTGAATCTTGCCGAGAACCGTCATGCCAATTCAGTGGATCTCCCCATACCCCCCCAGCGTTCACGAAACCTGCCGAAGTCCTTTTTCGGAATAGTGCGCGTCATCCCTGTAGGAGGTGCAAAGCTTGCCGTGGAAGCATGGTCGCACCCGTTCCATTTGATCAAGCCAGGGGCTGAAGCCCTGCCATTAGACCGTTGGCGATTTTGCTACCCTGGAGAGAACATACGGCAGATATGGCAGTCGCCAGTCCGATTAGGACAAGACTGCGAGCCACTTTGCTTATGCGCTAAGGATCAGAGCGATTCTAGGTGTCTTAAGCAAAGTGGCCAGCGCTATATGTAGCATTGTCTTGGAGCGATGGGAGATATCCATAACTCATGCCTAATCAAGAAATGACCCAGCCCCGTCCCATCGGTAAAACAATCCGACTGTTTTTGGGCGGCACCGTCGCGAGTGCTTTCATGCTGGGAATTTTGTACTCGTTTTTCCCGATCGAATTGAACCCTCTGAATATTGGCATTGCAGCCTTGGTGGTGCTGTCATGGGGATGCTTATCGGGTCTTTTTGGCCTCAAGTTCATTGATACCCTGATGGACGCATTCGGATCTTCTGGCCTCTGACTGCAAACGGGTAGCGTGGGTTGATGTTAGGAAACCCACGGGTAGCATTCGATGGCAGGCAAACTCCGAACGCATCGGTTGGTAGCGAGGGTTGTCGTGGGTCACACTTCGTTTTGCTTAACAAATACGCGGCAGTTGTTCGCCACTGAGCAGATCGAGGATGCGATCGGTGCCCAGGGTATTTTTCAAGGTCACTAAGGGTTGCTGGGCCACCATGACCCGACCGATCTCACTGGCATTAGGTAATTCACCTTGGACCACCTGATCCGCCCGCAAAATCTCCAGGGCGGCATCGGCCTGATCCGCCGGGACAAAGGCGATAAATCGCCCCTCGTTGGCAATGTAAAGGGGATCGAGCCCCAGGATTTCGCAGGCCCCTTGCACGTCCTCCCGCACTGGAATGGCGGTTTCATCCAGGGCAATCCGCACCTGGGCAGCGGTGGCGATCTCATTAAGGGTGCTGGCGAGACCGCCGCGAGTGGCGTCCCGCAGGCAGTGAACTTCAATGCCTGATTGGAGCAATTGACCCACAACCTTAGCGACGGGGGCCGTATCGCTGGTGATCTCTGACTCAAAGGCCAGCCCCTCCCGCAAGGCCATGATCGCAATGCCGTGGCGACCCACATCGCCATTGAGCAGGACCACATCACCGGGCTGGACAGCGGTGGGGGCGATCGTGCCGGGATGTTCGACGATGCCCACCCCGGCAGTATTGATAAATAAGCCATCCCCCTTCCCCCGATCCACCACCTTGGTGTCGCCGGTGACGATGCGCACCTGCGATCGCTCCGCCGCCTGCTGAATCGACTGCACCACCCGCCACAGGGTCTCCATGGGCAACCCTTCTTCGAGGATGAAGCCTAGGCTCAGATACAGGGGACGGGCTCCGGCCATGGCCAGATCGTTAACGGTGCCATTCACCGCCAGGGTGCCAATGTCGCCCCCTGGGAAAAACAAGGGACTCACCACATAGGAGTCGGTGGTGAAGGCGATGCGATTGCCGGGCAGGGTGAGGACGGCGGCATCGTGGGGGACAGAATCGGGTGACCCAAAGGTGGCTAAAAACAGTTGCTCAATCAACTGATGCATTAACCGCCCGCCCCCACCATGGGCGAGGAGAATGGTGGGGTATTGCTGAAGGGGGATGGGGCAGGAGAGGGACACAGGGTTCAAGGCATTTGGACTGCGTTGGAGAATTTCTTCACGGGGCTAATCTGGAATATCGCTCCCATGGTTATGGGCATGTTCGGGATGGAGCATGACATTACCGAAAAGACAGGGTTTGCAAAGTGACTGAAGTCCACTTTGAATCACTGATTGGTACCGGACCGGGCTAAACCCCGTTCAACTGGGAAGAAGCCGACGTTTCCCTCACCCTTTTCTGGTCTGCCAAAGGCTTTAATCCCTCTACTCTCTCCTCAGAACTGCTGCTTATGCATAAGTAACCGGCTACGTGGATTCAGTAACCGTCCCATGAACTACGCTGGCTGAGCGAAGTCGTTCGCAAAGCGTCTCCCAAAGAGAGAAAGCCAAAACCCAGCCAGACCGTCCCCTGCGACTCCGCTCAGGGGACGGTTACGCATTCAAGCTTGCAAACGATTGATTTTCATTCTTTTTCCTTATGTCACCAAATGTTTCTTGTATTGAGCGAGAAACCGGGCAGAATCTCCTCACCAGATAATCTTTCCGGGTTTTCTAAGAGCTGTGTGGTTTGCTCAGGGCGATAAATCCAAACCCGTCGCAGTTTGCGATGGAGTAGCCAACCCAGACGCACCCCGCTGTCGCGAT
Organism: Cyanobacteriota bacterium; assembly: GCA_027592485.1. Taxonomy (GTDB): domain Bacteria; phylum Cyanobacteriota; class Cyanobacteriia; order Phormidesmidales; family Phormidesmidaceae; genus PCC-6406. Next base: position 999 of record JAQCKL010000404.1, on the reverse strand, counting down.
ATTCTTCCATCTTCGCCTGGGCTTCTGCCAGCGCATCCGAAGGAGACATCAGTTCGAGCACAAAATCAGGGGCCAGCGGCGGAAATTTCTCCTGCTGTTCTGGCGTCAACGCCTCCCAGCATTCTTGACGCACCCAGGCAATGTCAGGGGAGCGATCGCTCCCCCCTAGCAAATGAAAACAGGTCGAGGAGTCAAAAACTTTGCCCAGTTGGGTTTGACGATTCCAAATCACGAAATCCGCATTCAGTTCGCTATTGCGATAACCCGTCCCACCCCCTGTTGGAGCCATAAGGATCAAATTCCCCCGTCGATTGCGCTCAAATTTGATGTCTGGATTAGCCTGACACAGGGTATAGAATTGCTCCTCCGTTAAGTTCAGAAGAGGCTTGAGATCGGGACTGTAGGCTGTCATGGGGATTTCCCGTTACTGATTGACGAGTCCGTAGCCTTATTTTAGACAAGCATATCGGTCAGGTCATCTGACGAGATCGCCCTTAGGACTGGCCCGTGGCCATCGCCCGTTGACGGTAGCGATAATAGGCGGCGCAGGCCCCCTCCGACGACACCATTGGAGCCCCCAATGGATGCTCCGGCGTGCAGCGGCTGCCAAATGCCGGACAGGCTTCTGGCTTTTGCAACCCCTGGAGAATCAGGCCGCTGATGCATTCCGTCGGCTGAGCATTGACCTTCACCGTCGTGGGCAATAACCCCTTTTTCAAAGCATCAAACCCAGCATAGGTCTCCCGTAACCCCAAACCACTGTGGGGAATTGTCCCCAGCCCCCGCCACTCCTGGGGAATCACCTCAAATACCTGGTTCATAATCTGCTGGGCGGTGGGATTACCCTCGGCCCGCACCGATCGCCGGTATTGATTTTCCACCTCGGCGCGACCCGCTTCCAATTGTTGAATGCAGTGGTAAATGCCCTGGAGAATATCCACCGGCTCGAACCCGGTGACCACGATGGGGACTTGGTAGCGCTGGGCGATCGCCCCATAT
>JAQCKL010000403.1 GCA_027592485.1 Cyanobacteriota bacterium | reverse complement strand
GCTTGAGACGCGATCGCAAAGAACACTGACATCGTTACAGTTGTTTTAAGAAAACTACATTGTGACTAAATCTAGTGTATCGAATCTGTCTCAATCTACGAACGGTACCGACCCAGCCGCACCATCCCTAAGGCCGGGCAGACAAAAAGGTTGCTATGGCGGTAATTAAGGCGGATGCATTCATCGCATCCGCCGTTAACCCCAACCGCGACCCCGCCACGGTCCGTTGCCAAACCACCTTTTGATGGCGATTGTGACCATAAACCGTTACCTGCTCGATCTCAGCGCTGCCGATAATGGCTTTGCCGCTCTTCTTGAGCAAGGTGCAGATCTTCCCCGTCGCTTGATGGGGAGACTTGACTTCGTTGGCTGGCAGTTGAATGTATAAGTGACGGCCCTCCAGCCTCACCCATACCGGCAAGCCCTGCTGGCGGAACAAGATCTGGAGCAACTCTGCCGGGGTCGTGGGCCGAGTCGTCGAATTTAGGCCACGGGAGAGTGGGGACGGGGCGGGCGTTGATGGGGACGGGGCTAGGGCGACCAGATGTTGTCTTAATGTTTTATGGGCCGATTGGAGGGTTACGATCCCCTTACGGTTCCCCTGCTTAAGCAGCAAGGATTTGAGCCTAAAGTAAGCCGCATCTACCTCAGAGAGGGATGTGCCTGCAGGCAGGTCTAAAACAGCATAGGCGGTCTCAATGGCCGCTTGTTCCACCATCGAAGCTGCCATTACAGTCACCGTTGGAGCGTCAGCCCTGGGATGGGGCGCTGACGCCGTTATCCCGACCACCACTTCCCCTGGGCCCTCGGCATAGGCTGCCAGCAGGGAAAATTCTTCGCGCCAACTGGGGGCGGAGTCCCCCGCCATCTGGCCAATGATGGTCAGAATGCCCAGGGAAGGGATATCGAGCTTTTCGATGGTGTGACGGAGGTCAGGGACCACCATGTCAGGGGTCGGCACCGCTGCTGCCTCGACCCAGAGGGTGAGGTGGTAAGCCTCACGGGCAGCTCGAACCTGGATGCCTTGGGATTGCAGATTATGGTTGAGGAGGGCGGCGATCGCCTCTGCCTCTCCCGTTTTGGCCCGCTCTAACAATGGGGGTGTGCTCATGACATCATTCCTGGCCCTTATGGGGGGACACAGCCTGGGTTTTAGGTTTCCCTATGCACAAGGTCGATTTGTCTGGAGCAAGGAGCCTGCCCCATCGACGCCCAGTTCCGCCATAGCGCTGGCCCCATTGCTGAGGACACCTAGGATCGCTCTGATCCCTAGCGCAGCAGCAAAGTGACTTGCCGTCTTGTCCTAACCAGACTAGCGGCTGCTATGGCGCTGTGGATGGATGCCTATGGCTGTTGACGAATAAAAAGGGCCGGTCGGTAATGTCTTAAGGCAAAGTAAATGTAGACACTCAATAGGGCCACTAAGCAGACGTTTCCCAAGGTGTTGTAAGTGCCAACGATGCGCTGATCACTCCATCCATAGAGCGCCAAGGTATTCATGTCGCCATGCTCTGCCCCGCCCCAGAGGGAGCCCCAGGGAATTGCCGCCTGTCCCCACTCAATTTGTTTCCACAACCAGAGCTGTCCCCAGAAGGTAAACGCCGCCCCTAACACCACGGGATACCGATAAAAGTCCCAGCGCCAGTAAGCGGGCAGGGGGAAATAGAAGCTCACCATCAGCAACGTGCAGAGGTAAAACTCCCCGCCAATTCCCCCAAAACTCAGCAGCATTTCAAAGGTGTCTGGGGGCATTAGCCAGGTCATCCCAAATTGGAGGATTCCTAAAATCACGGCCAATATCATCGGCCACCGCTGCTGTTCTCGCCGCCCCGACCAATACAGCAATCCTAATAAGGCGAAGACCCCTAAATAGACCAATAGCGATCGCTCCAGGTCCACACTGGTCCAGCCAATGGGCAAGGGAATCGCTTTCCGCCCCCCTAACCAGGCCACCGTAGCGTGGCCAAATTCATGAAACCAAATTTTTACGCCAAACAGTAGGGATGACACCGGCATGGCATTCATCACCATCGCCAAGGCCATCAAGGCCGGAAAGATGAAGAGGTTGCTATAGCGGTTATTAAAGGACAGCAGATCGGTATCATCCGCAGTTGCCCGGAGCTGCGACCCGCTGAAAGACTGCTTCCACACTACCTTTGGGTGATTATCTTTTGGGTGATTATTTAGACCGTAAACCGTTACCTTCTCAAGCTTAGTGGTTCCGACAATCGCTCGACCGGATTGAGTCAATAGGGTGTAAACCTGGGCGACGACTCGATGGGGGCGTTCCCCTGGGTTGGCCGGCAGTTGAATTTCTACGTGGCCCTGCTGCAGCCGGACCCGAGCGGGTAAGCCCTGCTGACGGAACAAAACCGTGAGCAATTCACTCAGGGTGGGCTCCTCAGCAGAATCATTCATGTTTTGAGCAACGATCGGCGGCTGGGTTTGCCTTTGCAGATGTTCTTTGAGCGTGCCGTGGGCGGCTTTCAGGGAGGCAATAACCTCCCGCTTACCCTGCTTAAGCATTAAAGATTTGAGCTTAAAGTAAGCGGCGTCAACCTCGGAGAGCGGCGCACCAGTAGGCACCTGCAAGGTATGGTAGGCAGCCTCAACCTCCGCTTGTTCCTCGATAGAATCGCTGATCGGAGCAGCACCCTGAGCTAAGGGCTCAGCGTTTCCGTCCGGATCTAGGCCCTCCCCAGGGATCGCATCCCTGGGGAGGGGCGCTTGACCCTGGGCATAGGCCGCCAACAAGGAAATCTCTTTGTGCCAACTCGGGGTGGATTGGCCGGAAACCTGGCCAATGATGGTCAGAATCCCAATCGAGGGGATGTTCAGTTTTTCAATACCTTGGCGGATATACCGTGCCACCGTTTCGGGGGGCGGGGATGGCGATGAGGTGACCCAAAGGGTGAGATGGTAAGCCTCGCGAACAGCTCGCACCTGGATGCCTTTGGAGTGCAAAGGGCGATTGATCAGAGCCGCGATCGCCTCTGCCTCGCCCGCTTTGGCCCGCTCTAATGGTGTTGGTGTGCTCATTGCCTTGCCCCCTTGTCCCCTAGGTTAGGCTGCCCAACCTGGGTCCGTAGGTTTAAATCCTTGAACTCCGAAGGATTTGGGGCAGCACCAGTCCGCCGTTAAAATGAATGATATCTATCACCGAAAGCAGGTCATATGTTAGACGAGCAGGCAAAGAAAACCCTACTGCGCAAAATACCCCATGGCCTCTACATTTGTGGCGTCCGTAATGGCGATGAGATGAATGGATTCACCGCTAGCTGGGTTATGCAAGCCTCTTTTCAGCCGCCGTTGGTGGTGAATTGTGTCAAACAGGACTCCAGTTCCCACACCATAATCAAGGCCAGTGGCGTCTTTGCCCTGAGTTTTCTGGAAGCTGGGCAAAAGGCAATGGCCCAAAACTTTTTCAAGCCCCTGCGACGGGCAGGCAACAAGTTTGAAGACATTGAATTCTATGAGGCCCCAGAGACGGGTTGCCCCGTGATCAAAGACACCTTGGGCTATGTGGAGTGCCGGGTGGTGGGCAGTGTGGAACACGGTGACCATACCGTTTTTGTCGGAGAAGTGGTAGGGGCAGCCCTGCACCGAGACGGGGAACCCTTGCTTTTAGAAAGCACTGGCTGGAATTACGGAGGGTAGGGCCATTTATGTCCATCCTTTGACATGAAACTTTGCGTTTATTGATAAGGTTTGTTACGGTCAGGGAAATAGACTTGAGTCTATGGTTCTCTCAACCCTCTCCATCCCCATGCTGTTCAAGCTCTTTTCCAAGCCTCGTCCGATTCGGCCCCTCTCTCGGGTTTACGACCTTAAGTCTCGCTTGGACTGGGGGGAGCCAGCCCTGACCATTGTTGATATCCGCGATCGCACCAACTTTAACCAAGGCCATATCACGGGCGCTGTTTCCATTCCGGCATCAGAACTGGTCAGTCGTGTTCAGCAACACCTTGAACTAGCACGGGACATTTATCTTTGTGCAGACTTGGATGAGGAAGCGATTGTCGCAGCCGATCGCCTCAAAGCCGCAGGGTATCAGCGTGTGTCAGTGGTGCGCGGTGGTACGGCGGCTTGGAAAGCCGCTGGCTTCCCGATCGAAAAGACCAGTTGGGTAGCGGCATAGGACCTGTAGACCAGTCCCTTAAAAAATGCTGACCTCAAATAACCCTTCTGCTCAGAACAGTTTGTTTTGGGAAGAGGGGTTATTTGCATGGGTACCTGTCAAAGGTTGAACACAATCGACGATGCCACTTTCTCCAGGCGATGTTAGTGTAGGGGGAGCTATGTTTTCGGTAGAGTCAGCTTGTTTCAATTTTCAATTTCGATTACAGGTTCATCTCCGCTTAACACGCTACATGTTGTTGACCTAGGGAGATGGTCCTAATGTCTTTGTACGTTGGTAATTTGTCATACGATGTCACTCAAGAAGATCTGGAGACAGTCTTCAAGGAGTACGGTAAAGTCAGTCGCGTCAGTGTCCCTACTGATCGGGAAACCGGTCGTCCTCGGGGTTTTGCCTTTGTGGATATGGCGGGTCAGGCTGAAGAGAAAGCTGCCATTGAAGCCTTGGATGGGGCTGAATGGATGGGTCGTGAGATGCGTGTTAACGAAGCTCGCCCCCGTGAAGATTCCCGTGGCGGCGGTGGTGGTGGCGGTGGCTATCGCAAGTCCTCCTGGTAAATTTCAAGACGCTCTTTTCATTAAATTGATTTGATGCGCCTATAAGCGCCCCAGTTCTTGGTTAGAGAACTGGGGCGCTTATTTGATGAAGGATCTGGATCGGTATTCAGCATCGGTATTCAGCATCGGTATTTATAGCCGTCGCCACTTAGGTTAAGACGTTACCACCTTGAGAACGTGCTCCATCGCATCTCTTAAG
>JAQCKL010000402.1 GCA_027592485.1 Cyanobacteriota bacterium | reverse complement strand
TCAAGTTAGGGGTTTCACTGATCATCCCAACATCTCCTCCAACGCATCCAAATCCTGGCGGATGTCATCTTCGAGCGATCGCAGCTTCTGCAAAATCACCTTGGGCGGGTCGTAGCTCACTTCCTCATACTCGATCTCCTTGTAACGGTTAATCGACAAGTCATAGCCATTGGCCGCAATCTCCTCTCGCGGCACAAAAAACGCCTTGGCCTTGCGATCGGTTGCTTGGGACGGGTCGCGCCCTTGCCAGCATTCCAGCAAATCCGGGATGTCATTGTCCGCAATCGGTTGCCGCTTGTCATCCAGCGAGAACCCATCCGCCGTCATGTCATAGAACCAGACAAAATCCGTGCCCTGCGCCTTCACCCCCACCTTCGTGAAAATCAAAATCGCCGTGGACACCCCCGCATAGGGCTTAAATACCCCCGACGGCATCGAAATCACCCCATCCAGTTTGTGTTCCTCCACCAAAATCTGACGGATCTGCTTGTGGGCCTTCGACGAGCCAAACAGCACCCCATCCGGCACAATCACCGCCCCCTTGCCCCCCGTCTTCAGCAACCGCAAAAACAGCGCCACAAACAGCAGCTCCGTCTTAGTAGTGCTGATGGTCTTGGTTAGATCCTTGGCAATGGTAGACTTTTCCACCGATCCCTTAAAGGGCGGATTCGCCAGGATCATGGTGAAGCTGTCCTCCACCCCGCCATGGTCCTCCGATAGGGAATCCCGCGCCTCGATGATCGGCTGCTCAATGCCATGGAGCATCAGGTTCATGCTGCCGATGCGTAGCATCGTGGCGTCAAAGTCAAAGCCATGGAACATTTCATGGTTGTAATGGGCGAGGTTGCCAGGGGCATTCAGCACCCGGTTGCCCTCAGCATCGGTGAGGTCCCGCAGATACTCCGCCGCCGCCACCAAAAAGCCCCCCGTGCCACAGGCCGGATCGCAAATAATGTCGCGGGGGCCGGGGGCCAGCAATGCCACCATCATCTTGATAATGTGGCGCGGGGTGCGAAACTGGCCGTTAGTGCCCGCCGTGCTTAGCTTCGAGAGCATGTACTCATAAAGGTCGCCCTTAGTGTCGCGATCCGCCATGGGGATTTTCTCAATCTGCTCAATCACCGCCGCCAGTAGCGCCGGGGACGCAATCAAAAACACCGCATCCCGCATGTGCTTGGCGTAGGTGCTGCCCTTTGCAAACTGCCCCATGTCTTTGATAAAGGGGAACGCCTCATCCCGGATAATCCGCAGCATCTCCTCGGCGTCATCCAGATTCTTGAACTGCGACCAGCGGATGTGCTGCTGCCCCGGCCCAAAGGTGGGGTTTTCGATCTCTCGGCCCAAGCGCTGGGCCTTACGCTCCTTGGCCTGCTCCAGATCATCCAGCCGCTTGATGAACAGCAGGTAAGAGATCTGCTCAATCACCGACAACGGATTGCTGATGCCGTTATTCCAAAAGGTGGTCCACAGCTTGTCGACCTTGGACTTCAATTCACCGGTGATCATGGGCGCTCACTTTAGCTCGGGGCCAACCTGGCCAGATGTATATAGCGCTGGCCCCTTTGCTTAGGACACCTAGGATCGCTCTGATTCCTAGCACCCCAGCAAAGCGGCTCGCAGTCTTGTCCTAACCGGACTGGCGACTGCTATCCCCCCCAACTAGAAGACAATGTGGGGGGCTGGGCATCTGGTCATTGTAGCCAGAAGGCCGTGGGTGGGCGGTACAACTTATTTCGCGCCTGTCACAGGGTGAGTCGGAGCATCTGCTGTAGCACCACGATAAAGTCCTGAATCACGCCGTTACGGCGATCGAGGGTCAGCAGCGGCACATGCACAAAAATGCAGGGGATGGTCTCCCCCAGATGGTGCAGCACCTCATAGTAAGTGTGGCCGCAGACAAACTGTCCGGCGTCGTGGCTGATGTGGGTGTGGGCGCAGGGGGCAATCAGGCGTTCCAACGGAACCGACGTGTGCAGGACCTGCTCAGAATGGGGGTAATTGCAGCCGTTGGATTCCACCGATAGGTGCGATCGCCCCTCCGCCATGCCACAGAGCACCACCCCCTCTGGTTTCAGGGCGGTAATGGCCGCAATGATTTGAGCGGGCGCGGCGGCAAAATCCACCGGGAGTTGACGGAGGTAATGCAGTTGTCCCGGCAAGGGATCGCGATCGCCAAGGGCCGGTCGGAGACCCTCGCTCACCGCCGCCAGCAAATCATCCGAAGCATTGGTTGCCTGGTGCGCTTGCCAAGTGGTGAAAGACGTCAGGAGCAGCATAATCGTTCACCGGGCTAAATTATTCAACCGCGCCCTCCAGGGGCATGAGGAAGCACCCCGCAATACGCCAATCGCCACAGGGCTGTTGCTGCATCACATAAACGGCCTTAACAATGTTGCCGCTGGGGGCCATCAATAACACCGCCTGGGCCGGTTGCCCCTGCAGCAGTGTCAATGCGCTGAACATGACGCTGCGAGGACGATACACCGCTGGATAGGCCGTCTTAACCATGTGCATGAAATTGGCCACGGTCTTGAACTGCTTTCGAATCGTTGGGGCGGCATACTGAAACGCCTGTAAACCGTCATCCGCTTGGAAGGCATCTAACTGAGCCGTGATCACACTGCGAATGGCCTGCCGATCACTGGCCGACATATCCATCAGACGGTGTCCCCCATACAGCAACCCCTGAGACTGACTAACGGTTAGGGCCACTGCCCAAACCCGTTAACGATTGTTGCAGCAATGTTCAAAATATCAAGTCATCTCGGGTACCTAAGTCAGATTGAATGATCAAGCCATAAGGTGAATGGATTTGATTACGGCGACTCAAACGGACTCAAATCCTAAGATCTAGTAAAAAATAACGTCTTTTTCAGCGCTGTGTAGTCTGATGACAGGTGCATCAAGGTTAAGACTATTTTTCTCTTCTTAAGGAGTTTCCTGTGGATTTCAATCTGGTACTCAATAGCGCAGTCGAGATTTTGATCGCCGTCGGCTTGAAGCTGATTGGGGCGATCATCTTCTGGTTTATCGGTCGTTGGCTGATTGGCATCGCCATGAAGCTGATCACCCGCGTCTTTCGCAGCAGCAATATTGAAGAAACCCTACTGACCTACCTGAAGGCCACCCTCGGGGTGATCCTCAACTTGGTGCTGATTATGGCCCTGTTGGGCTTCTTCGGCATTGAAACCACCTCCTTTGCTGCCCTGCTGGCCGCTGCCGGGATTGCGATCGGTGCGGCTTGGAGTGGGTTGCTGGCTCATTTTGCGGCGGGTGTTTTCTTGGTCGTCTTTCGGCCCTTTAAGCTGGGGGACTTTATCACCGCTGGGGGTGTCACCGGTACGGTCCACGAGATTGGCTTGTTTGTGACCACCATTGACCAGATGGACAATGTCCGCACCATCATCGGCAACAACGTGCTGTTCTCAGATGTCATCCAGAACTTCTCAGTTAACCCCTATCGACGGGTGGATTTGGTGGCACAGCTCAACCATGATGTGAATCACAAGCATGCGATCGCCCTCTTCAAAGAGAAGCTCGCGGCCATTGCCAACGTTATGGCTGAGCCCGCCCCCGATGTGGAAATCCTAGAATTCACCCCCATGGGACCCGTGCTAGCGGTGCGTCCCTACTGCCATAACGACCACTACTGGCAGGTTTATTTCGATACCAATAAGATGATCCGCGAAACCTGTGTCGAGGCTGGGTTCTCGGCACCAGAACACCACTTTGCCCTCACCCAAAAGGCTGCTTAGACGAATCGAAGCGTTGCCTTAATCCCAGTCAGCGTATTGGGGCGGACTCGCGCCAATACGACTGACAATTTTGGGATATCGACCGGACGACACCGGGTCTTTAATTTCTAAAACATTGATCTGGTGCCACCAGTCATCGCCAAAGTCAAACCAGTAGCCAAAAATATCGTCAACGGCTAGCCCTAAATCGGCGATCGCAGTCTGTTTCACATCCCCCGTTAAGGCCCCCTCAGCCGCACTCTGCAAGCCATAGCGGCGCGCCTGGGGATCATTCGGTCTGCTTCCGCCCACCTGAAACTCATACAGGTGCTCTTCTTCTCGATCAAACGCCTTGAACAGACAGCGATGCAACTCTGCCAGGGTCTGTTTTCCTTGGATCTCAATGACACGGGAAACCTCTGGGTTGGCTTCCATAAACTCATCGGTGACTGGGCCAGCCAGTAACCCCACCTCCAGCACATAGAGTCCATCGCGGTTAGCTGCGCTGGCTGGCCCTGGGGTCGAGACCGATGATGCGCCTGTAGAGATGACCCTATCCTCAGGCAGATAAGGAATTAAACCCTTAGCGTATGCCTCTTCCTGGATTGGCCGGGGCATGGACCGGGCATCCACAATCAATCCGTTCACCATAATCATCCAGGCCATGGGGTTGGCGTCCAACTGGCTGGGTAAGCACCAGTCGGGGTCCATGGGGCCAGTTTTGAGCAGATCGCGCACGATTTTGGACTTGCCTTGACCGGTGCTGCTGGCCACGCCAAACCAGTCATAGAGGTCCTTGGCGCTGATGTAGGGCGGTTGGGACGAGTCAAACAGAAAGTTGACCATGCCCATGGCATGGGTCGCCCCACAGGCCCAGGTTTTGGCATAACCCTTCGCGAGGGGAGACGGGCGCTTGCGGGCTAAGGCGGCCACCGCCCGGCGAATCAGTTGAGCATATTCAGCATTGAGGTGTTGCTCAGAGAATTGATCGGTCAAGGCCACCACGCTGTCAAACTTGGCCTGCATGGCCTTGGGTACGGCCTCTGACGTTTGTCTTTTGGGCATGGCTCTGAGGGGGGCTGCATCTGACACCATCTTAGAGGATGTTTGAAAAGTCGGTCTTGAAGTAATAAAAGCTCTCAGGGTATAAGTTGCGACAA
>JAQCKL010000401.1 GCA_027592485.1 Cyanobacteriota bacterium | reverse complement strand
ACTTGTCGCAACTTATACCCTGAGAGCTTTTATTACTTCAAGACCGACTTTTCAAACATCCTCTTACAGAGCTAGAGTACAACGCCAATCACGATAACTTGACTGGGCTGCTGAACCGACCGGCTTTTCATGAGCGCTTGCAAGCCGTCATTGATATTCAAAACACAGGGGATAACCCAGGAAAATCGCAGCCGATCTTTGGTGTGTTTTTCTTAGATCTAGACGATTTTAAGTTAGCCAATGATAGTTTTGGCCATGTGGTGGGAGACCAACTCTTAATTGCAATGTCCCGTCGCCTCCAGAACCTCTTACGGTCAGAGTCATCCTTATCAAACCATAGTGCGATCGCTCGATTTGGTGGTGATGAATTCGTCATGTTGATTCACCCCCTTGACACGGTTTTCGATGCGGGGAAGATGGCCGATAAAGTTCTTGCCTGCTTAAAGAAACCGTTTACCCTCGGGGGGATAGAGCTGTTTGTCAATACCAGCATCGGGATTGTGCTCAGCCCCTTAGGAGGGAGTTGCCCTGAGGATTTTATTCGCAACTCTGACATTGCTCTGTATCGGGCAAAAAACAAGGGCAAAGCGGGCTATGAAGTCTTTGATATCCAGATGCATCGCTCTACCGTAGCGAGGCTCAAAATTGAAACCGACCTCCATCGAGCCCTCAAAAACCAAGAATTAGAGCTGTACTATCAACCGATAGTAAATACTTTCACCTGTGAAATCAGCGGTTTTGAAGCCCTTTTGCGATGGCACCATCCTGAGCGAGGCTTCATATCACCCACTCAATTTATTCCCATCGCAGAAGAATCGAGCTTGATGTTAGATATTGGATGGTGGGTCTTGGGGCAGGCTTGTGGGCAAGCAAGACTTTGGCAGCAAACCTTTGACCATTGCCAAAGCCTGGTGATGAATGTCAATTTATCCAGCAAGCAGCTCTTTCAAGTCGATTACTTAGCGCAAATTGAAACCATTTTGGCGAATACCGCCTTTAACCCGAATGGTCTAGCCCTTGAAATTACCGAAAGCACTTTTATTAAGGCATTCGAGAGCACCGATGAGAAGTTGCAGCACCTCCGGAAACTGGGTATTGCCTTGAGCATTGATGACTTTGGCACCGGTTATTCGTCCCTGAGCTATCTCAGTCGTTTTCCCTTTAATACCTTAAAGATTGACCGTTCATTTATTCAATCTCTAGGCAATAACGCTGATCAATCGGCCATTGTGGAGGCGATTATTCTCCTGGGCCACAAACTGGGGCTAGAGATTGTTGCGGAAGGGGTCGAAACCCTAGCGCAATACCATTGGTTGCAGCAGCAGGGGTGCGACAAGATTCAAGGCTATTTGTTTTTGCCAGCCATGAATGCTAAGACGATCACCACCCTGTTGCAAACGGGCAGACAACTGCCCTTGACGAATGATATCTTTGGCCACTTTGCTTAGGATTCCGCATATCTGTCTAATGCTTTGCGTAAAAGCAATGGGGCTGGCAGCCTTGTTCTAACTGAACTGACAACTGCTATGCCACCCAAAGGTAGAGGGTCGAGTCCTCTTCTGAAGGGGTGAGGGTGACCACCCGATCCGGCTCCCAGCCCTCCATATCAAATTGATGGGAGACAATGCGGCTGCCAGGGCGCAGTTGTGCCCGTAGACGGGGTAGTAGCCGCACATTCAGATGGGGCAATAAATAGAGCATCACCACCGTGGCGGCCTCAAATGAACTGTCGTAAAGGTTGCCTTGGTGAAACTGGAGGCGATCGCTCACCCCCGCTTGAGTCGCTAAGGTCTGGGCCTCAGCAATTCGCACCGGGTCAATATCAATCCCCACCCCCCGTGCCCCCAACTGCGCCGCTTGCATGAGTAGCCGCCCATCACCACAGCCCAGGTCATAGACCACATCATCCGCCGTGACTTGGGCCAGTTGAATCATCGCCGCGATCGCATCATCAGGGGTGGGGATGAAGGCAATATCGGGGCGCATGGGTTGGGTCAGGGCCATGGGGGAGTTGGGGTAGGGAGCCGGGGTGCAGAGGGGCGGGGGGCAAGGGTGTGGGAGATTAGCGATCGATGGTGATGCGGTAGCGGGGCCGCTCGGGGATGGGCACCTCTGGGGGCGGCTGCCGTTGCAAAATCACCAGGGTGTTGCCCACCACCGGGCTGCGGGCCACCATTGCCCCATCCGGGTCCAGCAATTCGAGGGTGGCGAATTCGAGGGATTGCGATCGCCCCAGCAGGTCCGCCGCCAATTCATCCTGCTGATCGCGATCTAAGCGATACCAACCGGAGCTGAGGTTGGCGCTGAGGCGATCTTCGGCAAAGCTGGCTTGCACGGACAGGACTAAGTTACTGGCGTAGCTGGTGGCGACTGCCGCCAATTGCGCTTGGATGTCGGCAATGCGCTCTAGGTCCGGGTTGACCGGTAATTCTGCCGGTGGCGTTTCTAAAGCCGTGGCCGTTGGTGGCTCAGAGCCGGGTTCTAAAGGCACTGCGCCGGGAGCTGCCGTTGGGGTGACCCCCGCCGATGGAGAGGGGTGCCCCAAACCATTAACCAGGGTTAGAAGCAACACCAAAATACCGATCAAGATGCCGCTGAGGGCGCTATCTGAGAGGGCGGCGACTTGGGGCAGGCGCGATCGCACCCCCCGCAACAGCCGCTGCCACAGCTGTAGGACCGGTGCTAAGACCGGTTGCCCTAAACGTCGAATCCGCAGCATCGGATTCGGTTTGGGTCTCCGACTACGTTTCACCAGGTTGGCCGCATCAGCGTCAGGGCCAGCCATGGGATCTAGCGCCTCCAAGCCCCAGTCCTCCCCATTGCCCGCAGGCCGAGTTTGCTCTGCCCCTAAGGGGGAAGGGGCAACCCCGGCTTCAGGGGAACTGACGAGTTCAACGTCTTCCTCGAAATCGTCCTCGAAATCGTCCTCAAAATCGTCGGGCATCCCTTCCCCGTCAGTTCCCCCATCAGTAGGGCTATCCGCTAAAGAGCTATCCACTAAAGGGCTATCCGCTAAAGGGCTATCCGCCAAATCAGCAACGTCTTCCGAAGATGAGTAGGGTCCCCCCTGCCCAGACGGTGCTGCGAGAACCACGCCTTCCTCATCCGTGGGTTCTATAGCCTCTGTCCCAGCATCGGAATCAGAGGCAAGGGTCTCCGCCGAGGATAGCTCTGAGGGTTCAGCCCCAAGCATGATGTCTGCATCCCCAGCACTATCCCAGCCTGAATCGGCGGATTCCAGCTCAGTTTCCAGCTCAGTTTCCAGCTCAGCTTCCCCTGCTGACGCCATGGTTGCCGGCATCAAAGGGGGTTCCGACTCAGGCCCCGCCATGATTTCTGCTTCTGCCTCAGATGCTGATGCCTGCAGCGCCCCCTCCTCGGGGGGATCACCGTTGGCAGCAGACTCATCGGGGATATGGGACGCATCAACCATCGGGTCTCCTCAGGGCTCTGTTCCATTTTCTCTCAAGGACTAACGGCTTGAAGAGATTTGTGGAAAAACAATCCTATGGCTCCATCTCCCCATTTCCCCTGCCCGTCTAGGCTAAGGCTGCACCGGGACTAAATCCAAGGTCAAGCCCGATTGTTGCCACACCTGTTTCAGGGCATCCATAAAGGCGTAAACCGGCGGTGGCAAAAGCGCATCAGCCCGTTGAATCACCCCAATAATTCGCTCTAAGGGCACCGCCAATTCAGCCACCTGGATAGAGGGGGGAATCGGCTCGGCGGCCAACTTAGCCATGATCGTGATCCCTAAACCCCGCTGCACCATGCCCAGGGCGGTGGAGTCTTCCTTGACTTCATAGGTGGGGGGGATGGGTCGCCCGATCGCCTTAAAGTAGCGATCGATTAACATCCGACAACCATCGATGACGGGGGGCAAAATTAAGGGGTACTGCTGGAGGTCATCCCAGGTGAGGGGGCCAACGGCTGGCGTTGTGGGGGGCATCAGCACCAGGTAGCGATCGCGCAACAATTCCCAGCTCTCAAATTCTTTGCTGGCGGGCAGGTAGGTAAAGCCGATATCAGCCCGGCCTTGGCGCACGGCTTCATCGACCGCGCTGAAGTAAGGACTTTCCTCAATGACGACCTGCAAACCCGGATGGGTGCTGCGCAATTGTTGAATCACTTCGGGCAAGACATGGGTGGCCATGCTGCGAAAAATCGCCACCCGCACTTGCCCTTGCTCTCCCCCTCTGGCGGTTTGGGCTTTTTGGGTAATGGTTTCGAGGTGCTGCAAAACCTGACGGGCCTCGGCGGTGATGTCTTCACCGAGGGGGGTGAGGGTGGTGCCCTGATTCCCACGATTTAGGAGCACCACACCCAGTTCTTCTTCGAGGGTGGCGATCGCGTGGCTAATGGACGACTGGGACAGATCCAGCGCTAGGGCGGCTTGGATAAAGGTACCCGTGTCGGCGATCGCCACCAATGCCCTAAGCTGCGAAACCTTGAGCCGATAGGGATTGATGTCACCCATAAAAATTTCCAATACTCAGGATAATTTTAGGGCCTGCGTCAAGCCGGAGTGAGCAAGGGAGCTGGGGAGCGGAGGGGTGAGGGAGCTGCAGGATCGGGCTGATATCGTTGAGGCCGTCGATCAGATCCCTGGTTTCTGCTGGGTCACCCGCACCATTCTGGTCAGCTTCAAGAAACCAGGGATCTGTGGCAGCGCCAAAATTGTCAAAAATTTCGACGCGCTCCGCGCGCCGGGGCAAACATTAAGAAACGTAAAATTCAAGGAGAAGAGGGAAAGAGGGAAAGAGCGCAAAGGGCAATTAAGTCCTGGGGGCAGTAGCTTGCTTCCGCGGAGCGGTACAAACCACTCGAAAACCGATGTCGATGTAGTCGCGGCTGCCGGGATCGTCGTTGTTGCGACACGCGGAGCGGCAATACCTCGGATCGAG
>JAQCKL010000400.1 GCA_027592485.1 Cyanobacteriota bacterium | reverse complement strand
AGCCGCGCGAAAATTCCTGGAAGGTGGGGCGGGGGGCCTTAGCGCCAGACTGGGGTGTGCTGGCACTGGGCCGCGACACAAATTCTTCGAAGGGGGCGGGGAGCTTCGGCGGTAGCTTTGTCCCAGCACCATCGTCGTGATTGGGCGTTCCCGATGCGTTGTTGGGTGGTCCCCCCATGGTGATCCCTCATTGGTGCAGTGGGTTAAGCGGCGAACAGATGGGCTCTCTGCCAAAATACAGGAGCCCATCTGCCGCGTCAAAGTATCACCGGCCAAAGGGGAGAAACTTCACAGAAATGGGCTATGCCCCCAACTGATGGCCACAATTGGCGCAGAAGCGATCGCTGGGCTGTACCGGCGTCCCACATTGGCTGCAAAACTTACTTTTAGACGCGCTAGCTGCCGGAGTGTTTGCTGTCGGACTGGCTGCAGGAAGGCTGGTTTCAAGGGTACTGGCCAAGGGCTGACCCATGTGCATCGCCATATTGCCCATGCGCATCTCCATGGGGTTGGCGTTCATGGTCATGTTTCCCATGGCCATCGGCTGCATCGGCTGCATCGGCTGCATCGGCTGCATGGATGGCATCGGTGCCGCTGCTGGTTGGGCGGGCGGAGTGGCGGGGGCGGTAAACGACATAGGCTGCATGGGCTGCATCGGCTGCATCGGCTGCATCGGTGTCATGGGTTCCCCTGAGCTTTGCCCCCCTGGCATGGCGGCCACTTGGCTGGTTTGCATCTGTTGAGCCATCGCCAGATTGGGGCCGCTGGCCATGGATCCCCACTGGTTGCCCTGGAGCTGCAGGTACAAGGGGCCTTGGGGTGTGGTGAGTTTGATCACCACACCCTGACCGGTGCGAAAGAGTTCTGGAGGACGGGTCCATGGCCCAGTGGTGAACTGGCTGCCCGACTGTTGTTGCTGGCCGGGTCCACCCGAGGCGAGGGTGACGGCGGTTTGCTCCCCGGCATTGTCTAGGTATACGCGCTGTCCGCTGCCTAGGTCGCAGGTATAAGCCATGGTTGATTACGTTACGGTTGTTACAGTTTGTGCCCTTCTATTGTGACGCGACTCGGCGAGGACGAGGGTGCTTTTTTGCCCAGATTGTCAGCAAACCTGGTTGTAGCTGGGTTTGGCAGCATAGAGGTTTTGATCGGCAGCGGACCGCGTTTGATAGCTTCCCCCTTGATTCGCCTCATCAAGGGGGCGGGTGATTTAAACTGCCCCATCTTGTGGCCGAGGCCATGGTTTCTGGGCGATCGCCCAATGGCGTAAGATAGCCAATTGGGTTAGCCATGGTTAGCCTAGAGCATTTTTAGGAGCTAGAAATATGGCAGTGGGGTTACAGGAGCAAGTGGCGATCGTCACCGGAGCATCACGGGGGATCGGGCGAGCCACCGCCGTGGCTCTCGCCGCCAGTGGCATCAAAGTGGTAGTGAACTACGCCCGCTCTAGCACCGCTGCCGATGAAGTGGTGGCCCAGATTGCGGAAGCCGGGGGCAATGCGATCGCCCTCCAAGCCGATGTCTCCCAAGCGGATCAGGTAGATGCCCTGATCAAAGCCACCCTAGAAAAATGGGGCCGTATCGACATCCTGGTCAACAATGCGGGCATCACCCGCGATACCCTGCTGCTGCGGATGAAGCCAGAAGATTGGCAGGCGGTGATTGACCTCAACCTCACCGGCGTCTTTCTCTGTACCCGCGCCGTTAGCAAAATCATGCTGAAGCAGCGCAGTGGTCGCATCGTCAATATTGCCTCGGTGGCGGGGCTGATGGGCAATCCCGGTCAGGCCAACTACAGCGCTGCCAAAGCCGGGGTGATTGGCTTTACCAAAACTGTGGCGAAGGAACTGGCAGCGCGTGGGGTCACGGCCAATGCGGTGGCACCGGGCTTTATCCAAACGGACATGACCGAAAACCTTTCGAACACTGAGGAGATTCTCAAGTTCATTCCCCTGGGGCGCTATGGCCAACCGGAAGAGGTGGCAGGGGTAATTCACTTTGTGGCCACTGCACCGGCAGCGGCCTATATGACCGGTCAGGTGTTGACCATTGATGGCGGCATGGTGATGTAGTGCCTCAAGGCATCGGTGCCAACGCTATGGCCCACAGCAGGGGGGCATCAGGGGCAAGGGGGCTAGAAGCCGCAATGATGAAGTGACTACCGCTGTCAAAGAGCAAGCTTAACGATTCACCCGTTTGCCAATCAAGGCCCCAGCCCCATCGTCACTGCAGGGCTGGGGTTTGCCCTTTTTTAGGGGTGGGGGTGAGGGGTGGGGGTGCGACCGTTATAGACGGTGGGCAACTGCAATACCCCCATCGACGGTGATTTGAACGCGATATTCCCCAGCAAGATTAAAATCGCTCGTCACGAATTGCGGGAATGACGATTTCACGCACAAACGCTGCTTTTGAGAGATGGAGAACAGACCGCACAACCTCCACAACGTCATGCATAGGGATGAGCTCACCACCACCTCTGGCGGCTGCTTCCTCCAAAGGAATCGCAATTGAGTCATCGGTATTCAGATACCCAAGTTGCAAGCATGTAACAGCCAGCCCATCCCGTCTAAAGCCTTCTCGCAGTGCGTCAGCTATCCCCGCAAGGGCAAACTTTGATGCCCCAAACGCAACTTCTGGGCGGCCACTTTGCCGGAGGCCAGAAGTAGACCCTGTTAGTATCAATTGCGGTTTTTGAGAGTGCAAAAGCCTGGGCATCAAGCGCTTCAACAACAGGATGGTGCCAGTTACATTGACGTCCATCATCTCAGCGATGCTCTCATCCGAGTGTTCCAGGAAAGAGTATCCATCGGTAAAGGCTGTTTCCTCCCATATCCCCAGATTGCAGATGATGACATCCAACTCATCTGGAGACTCACGCTCTACTCGGTCAACAGCCTCCAAAGGGCGTGCAAAGTCTGCTTCTATCCAACGAAGCTCGACAGACTGAGAGGGGTTCGAAACCAGAGGTTTTGAACGGGAAACTCCGACAACGGTATCACCGTCGCCAGGCAATCCTTCAATGAATGCCCGACCGAGCCCTCGGCTTGCTCCTATAACCATCAACTTCAAGACCTTACTCCTCCTTTGCCCAAATATTGTTTAGCCTGCATGTGTTTAGCCTGCATGTGTTTAGCCTGCCCCCTGTCCATAACACCTCTAATCAGGTCGATGGGCCAGAGTTGGCATGGAATATAGCGCTGGCCACTTTGCTGAGGACACCGAGGATCGCCCTGAGGCTTTGCGCAGAAGCAATGGGGCTCGCAGTCTTGTCCTAACCAGACTGGCGACTGCCATATCACTTCAGGAAGATGATGCCATTCGTAGAACGGCATTCGCCGGTTGTGTCGAAATGGAGATGGCTGATCCGTCATAGCGATAGAGCCCATGGAAAACCGCTCTATGTTGAATCCAATCAGTCCATTTGAGGGAGAGTTAGCCCGATGCAATACGCCATTTTGGTTTACGAGACCGAGCAGGATTTCGCCGATCGCGATCGCCATATGCCCGCCTACAATGCCTACTCAGCAGCATTGGCCGAGGCTGGGGTAATCACGGGGGGTGCAGCGCTGCACCCGAGCCATACCGGCACCACCGTTCGGCTGCACGATGGCCAGCGGCAGGTTCAGGATGGTCCCTACGCCGATACCAAAGAGCAACTGGGGGGATTGTTCTTGATTGATGTCCCGGATCTGGATGCGGCCCTCGATTGGGCGGCACGGTGTCCCGCCGCCAGCAACTGCGCGGTGGAAGTGCGGCCCCTGCTCTCTATGGATCAAAACTAGGAGAAAGCGGTGATGAAACTCTATTACTTTCCCCCCTCTCCCAACTCTCGCAGAGCCCAGGCAATTGCCCTCCATCTTGCATTGCCCATGGACTTTCACCTAGTTGATTTGCAAAAGGGAGAACAGCGATCGCCCGATTTCTTGGCGATCAACCCCACCGGTCGCATCCCGGTGCTGCAAGTTGATGATTTCGTCCTGTGGGAATCGAATGCGATCATGCAGTACTTGGCCAGCCAGGTTGAAACCATCCTCTGGCCCGACGATGTCCAACTGCGTGCCGACATTATGCGCTGGCAAAGCTGGCAACTGGCCCACTGGTCTAAGGGCTGTCAACCCTTGACCTACGAGCGGTTTGTGAAACGGGTGCTGCAACTCGGCGATCCTGACCCGCAGGTGGTTGAGTCGGCGACCCAGGTCTTTCATCAAGAGGCTACCCTGCTAAATCACCACCTGGCGACCCGGACCTATTTGGTCAATGACCACTTGACCCTGGCCGATTTTTCGGTGGCCAGTAATCTGACCTACGCCCTTCCCGCCGCGTTTCCCTTAGGGGATTACCCTCACATTCGCGCTTGGTATAGCCGGATGGAGGCCCTCCCCGCTTGGCAAAAAACGGCACCTGGGTAGGTCTATGGAAGCTCGCCGAGGGACAAAATCCGCTGCAGAACTGGCCGCCCGTAATTCCTATGGTCGCTTGGTGGCCTATTTGGCGGTGCGATCGCAGGATGTGGCAGTAGCGGAAGATGCCCTCGGTGACGCCTTTTTGGCAGCGCTCAAAACCTGGCCCACTAGCGGGGTGCCCCAAAATCCTGAAGCCTGGCTATTGGTGACGGCACGGCGGCGGCTGATTGATGGGGCGCGGCGCGGCCAAACCCAAGCCAAGCACCTCAAGACCCTAGCGGTAGAGGGCTGGGAGAGGTTAGAAATCGCTGCCGAGGGAGAGATGGCATTCCCAGACGAACGCTTAAAACTGCTGTTTATCTGTGCCCACCCAGCCATTGACGTGCGGATTCGGACCCCGTTGATGTTGCAGACCATCTTGGGATTGAACGCCACCCAAATCGCCTCTGCTTTCCTGGTGGCTCCGAAGACGATGGGGCAGCGGCTGGTGCGGGCCAAGGCC
>JAQCKL010000399.1 GCA_027592485.1 Cyanobacteriota bacterium | reverse complement strand
GAACATTACCATTGCAGCTAATGGCTCGCCAGCTAAAAACGAAACGTTGGCAGTTACCTCTCAAGTCTAATCTGAGATTGCTGGTTCTTCTTTACTTTGAGCGATCCCAGGGGCGACCTCGACTGGGTCCCCATTGCCTGACTCTGCCACCGCCAGATCAGGGTTGGGAGCGGGGGGTGCTGCCGGACGACGCTTGAGTTTCGGGAGTTGGTCAATCTCGAAGTGCTGATAGAACTTGTCGGTGACTTGCAGCGAAAAGGAACGGGTATCGGCTTGGCGACGTTTGCGCACAAAGCCCAGCTTGACCAACTCTGGGACATGTTGATAAACGCCTGACCCCCGTAAATCGACGAGATCAGGTTGACTCAATGGGCCGCGCAGGGCGATCGCCGCCAGCGTCCGCAAGGCTCCCACCCCTAAATCCAGGGGAATCAGCGTATCGACCAGATGCTTGAACCCGGTTTTGAGCTGTAAGCAGTAGCCCTCTTTGGTTTCGACTAACTCCAGCGCCCCGTCTCGGTGGGCGTAGTCATTCATCAACTCCATCAAGCCCTCTTCAACCACCTCCCGATCTTGGCCAGCATATTCTGCTAGACGGCCAATGGAGAGGGGACGTCCCTTCAAGTAGAGAATGGCTTCAATTAAGCTGGCCAATTGTGCCATGGCAGGGATGCAAATTTAGTCCAGATTATGTCCTGTGAGCTCTACAAAGATATCTTCCAAATTCGAAGCGCGGGTCATCATCCCTGTTTTATCCGCCTGCTGGTCGAGATATTGATTGGCATCTTGCAGGGTGGGGAAGAAGGTGTAGTCCCAGCGATCGCCCCGTTGTTTCATCACTAATCCCTCCCCATGCTTGCGTCGCAGCTCTGCCACCGTGCCGGTTTCAATCATCTGACCCTGGTCGAGGATGCCGACGCGATCGCAAAGGGTTTCCACCTCTTCCATGTAATGGGAGGTGAGCAGCATGGTCATACCCTGCTGATTCAGACCCCGAATGATTTCCCAGAGTCGCCGCCGGGTCTGGGGGTCTAGCCCCACGGTAGGTTCATCGAGAAACAAGATTTTGGGCTCGTGCAGCAGGGCGCGGGCAATCTGCAAGCGGCGCTTCATCCCGCCGGAAAGGGTCTTGACCTTGGCGTGGCGGCGATCGCTGAGTCCCACAAAGTCTAACCACCGCTCAATGCGCTGCTGCCGCTGAGGGTTGGGGATATGGTGCATGCGCCCATGGAATTCCATATTTTCCCAAGCGGACATGTCTCCATCGACACTGGTCTGCTGCAACACCACCCCAATGTCCTGGCGCACTTCCGTCGGCTGGCGCTGCACATCGTAGCCCGCCACCACGATTTGACCATCGGAGGGCACCGTCAACGTGGTCAGCATACGAATGGTGGTGGATTTGCCCGCCCCATTGGGTCCCAACAGGCCGAAGCTTTCCCCCGCATTAATGGTCAAAGAAACATCCTTGACCACATGGACATTGTCATAAACCTTGTGGAGATTCTGAACCAGAACTGCTGCTGTCATGCCCGTCTTAATCGCTCCATAAATACCCCTTTCCCTGTTGATGCCGCGTTGCTAAAGGCACGCTACAACCCGAGAGCCCGCTCGGGACTCCGGTGAAGACTTTGTCGCCATACCCCAGAGAACGCCTCCCCTCTTTTGCACGTAGGGCGCGTCATCCATGAACGACGGAAAGCTGACTGAGTCAGTATTGTCGTGCCCGCCCTCATAATACTGTTAGGGGATACTGTTAGGGGTTGTAACCGTTCCATGGTGAGGATTCTGGCGCTAATGAAGGGCCGCCCCTAAGGTATCAGAAGTGATTTGCTTGCTTGCCCATGCGTTGTCGCCTTGATCACCCCATATTATTGCTCCACCCCGAAGATGTGCCCCCCTACAAAAAAACGGGCTCAGTGGTGCGTAACAACTACTTTTGGGCCTTACGCTCCATTGCCGATCGCGCCCTGCGGGGCCAACCTTGGGAATTTGACCAGTGTGTGTGGATCGCCCTGAGTCGCCTGCTCACAACCTTTGCGGAGTCGGGCTATTTGGGCTACAGCGAAACCCTACTGGCGTTTCCCCCGGAGGCCGAGATTCCTGAGGTAATTCGGACAGTCAGCACTTGGGGTGACAGTGATGAGCCTTGGGGCTGAACGCTGGCATCCCATGAAAAAAGGGTAGGCATTGCCTACCCCTACCATTTCTGCTATCTAAAGCCGGGATTAATTTACCCGGAGGTAACCCTGGGGAATTCCCCAAGGCTGAACCTACATCAAGCCCAACTGAGACAAAATTCCTTTACCGGTCAAAAATTCAGTGGCTAGGCCGACGAGGAAGCCCAGCATTGCGAGGCGACCGTTCCAGTTCTCTGCAAACTGTGTGAAACCGAGTTTTCCTTGCTCTTCAGTCATGACAAATACCTATTGAGAGTGCAATCTAGTTAACCGATAGGCACTGGGAAGTGCGCTCGTGAATATATGTTAACGATTTCAAACTAAAACTGCAATATTTATTTACTTTGCCCGTCCTAAAGCTTGTAATTCGCGGCTGACAGGGGTTTTCCTCAAGGCCTGCGGATTTCATTCGCAATACTTCAGCAAGAGACAATGTATCGGACTTGACAAAAGCAATCCTGACATGGATTGGAAGTTCTCGTTTTGGGGATATGTTCCCGGTCGCCCTAGGCTTGTCCTAGGCGCAGCCTTGCCGCAGGCAAAACAGTCCTCAACACGCCCCTCACCCCTGGGCCATCTCCGGTGTTTCTGCCGTAGTCGCCGCCTGTTCGGCCTCCTTGTCGAGGCGACGCTTACGGGCGTAGAGCTGAATGGTTACGGCCATAAACAAAACCAGGCCCGCCACCAGCCAAGTGGTCGCATCGGCGGGGAAATTGTTCTTAAAGATCACCAGCATCACCACCACCACGAGCAGCAAGGTCGGGGCTTCATTCAAGGCCCGGAGCTGCTTGCTGCCCCACTTGCATTCCCCCTTGGCCAACTGCTTCATGAGGTAACCGCAGTAGTGGTGATAGGCCAATAGCAAGGCCACAAATCCGAGCTTGGCATGCATCCAGCCTTGCTTGAGCCAGTCAGGCGACAGCACCAGTAACCCGATCGCCATCGCTACGGTCACGATCATGCCGGGGATGGTGATGATCCGATACAGCCGCTTCTCCATCACCGCGTACTGGTTTTTCAGAATAGTGGCGGCGGGTTCGGGCTCGGCCTCGGCCTCAACGTGATAGATAAAGAGGCGCACCAGGTAAAACAATCCGGCGAACCAAACCACAACGCCAATAATGTGGAATGCCTTGAACCAGTAATAGGCCATAACGCGTGACTTAAACCAACGAGAGGAAAACGGCGGGCGATCGCGGACGAGCCATCGCCTGAAAGCCATTGTCAGCCAGGGTTGCGATCCAAGGGAAGTGTCCCCTCCAGGATCTTAATGTTTTGAGAAGCCCAGGGAATTGCCGTCGCCCTCCCCTGGGCGCAGTCCCAAGGAACCGTAGCACCAATCCTCTAAGCTAATCGATGACGTTTACCCCAGCCCTGCCCCTATGGCCACCCTTTGGAGCCCGGTCAAAGCTTACGAAGACATCATCTACGAAAAGGCAGACGGCATTGCCAAGATCACCATCAACCGCCCCCACAAGCGCAACGCCTTTCGCCCCAAGACCGTGGTGGAGATGTACGACGCCTTTGTGAATGCGCGGGAGGATACCCGCATTGGGGTGATTTTGCTGACGGGGGCCGGTCCCCATACCGACGGCAAGTATGCCTTTTGCTCCGGGGGCGATCAGTCGGTACGGGGTGAGGCGGGCTACATCGATGAGGCGGGGATGCCCCGGCTGAACGTGCTGGATTTGCAGCGGCTGATTCGCTCGATGCCTAAGGTGGTGATTGCCATGGTGGCCGGGTATGCGATCGGCGGCGGCCATGTGCTCCATGTGGTCTGCGACCTCACCATTGCGGCGGACAATGCCATCTTTGGCCAAACCGGCCCCAAGGTGGGCAGCTTTGACGGGGGCTTTGGGGCGGGTTATTTGGCGCGTTTGGTAGGGCAGAAAAAAGCGAGGGAAATTTGGTTTCTCTGTCGCCAGTACGATGCCCAAGAGGCTTTGGCGATGGGGCTGGTGAATACGGTGGTCCCGATCGCCGATCTCGAAACCGAAGCGGTGCAGTGGGCGCAGGAAATCTTGGCGAAAAGCCCCACGGCGATTCGCTGTTTGAAAGCAGCCTTCAATGCGGACTGCGATGGCCAAGCGGGGCTCCAGGAATTGGCGGGCAATGCCACGCTGCTCTACTACATGACGGAAGAGGGTTCTGAGGGCAAACAAGCCTTTTTAGAAAAACGGCCCCCCGACTTTCGCCAATATCCCTGGCTACCCTGATTTTTGATCCCACCCCAGGGCAGGGGGCGATCGCGACACTGGCGACCCCTATCCCCCATGCTCTAGGGCCTGGATGGGCATCCATTTCGGATAGGAGTGGGGAGAGAGACGGTATGCTGATCCTAGCCATCAGGGTACTGATGGGATGTATGGCATGGGGACGATTTTTCTCGTCTGTAACGCATGGTTCTGGAAAACAATATGATCACGCGAGATTTCTTTTCCTTTCTTGAAAAAGAGGGGGTACGAGGGCTGTTATATCAATTCGAAAACGAGTTTACTGCCCTGCAATATTCGTTTCCCCATGAAGTCAGTCGGGATGCCATGAGGCAAGGTGATTTGGCCCTAGATTGGGGCTGTGGCAATGGTCATTTTTCGTATTATTTAAATTATCTTGGCATCGATACGGTGGGCTATTCATTTGATGGCTGGCCTGATTGTATGGTAAGTGTCCCAGGGTCTATCCAGGCTTAATAGCTAGGATCGTGGTTGATGGAACATCTGCATCCA
>JAQCKL010000398.1 GCA_027592485.1 Cyanobacteriota bacterium | reverse complement strand
TTAAGAGATGCGATGGAGCACGTTCTCAAGGTGGTAACGTCTTAACCTAAGTGGCGACGGCTATAACCGCTGCACCTGATATCGATCGGGTGCAAACCAAGAGGTTGTTTCAACGGCGATCGGCCAGACCCGAAAGGTGCATAGCGGCGCGATCGGCAGCATCAAAAAAATGGCCCACTCAGTAGTGACGTAGGACCCATCGGGGCGAAAATCCCGCCTGCCGTAGTAAGTGGTGCCGATGCCATTCACATTGAAGGGCATTAGGATATCCCCTGCATTTTAATAGACAAATACATAGAAAGCGATTCTAACTAAGTGGTTAGAATCGCTTTCTGTCTTTGGTGAGTTATTAGCCCTATATCGACCCATAACAGTGAGCTTCGGGTCGATTTTCAACGAGCACGTTCAGACATAGGGGGAGAAAATGCTGAAATGTCGGAACTTAGTTCGTTGAAACAGGGGGGGCCATAGAGTCCCCAACCCTTGGTGATGACCTCTGCAACTTCTATTGAGGAGGCAGAAGCACCGCGTCTACAACGTGGATAACCCCGTTGCTCGCTTCGATATCAGCGGTGACCACATTCGCACCGTTGACCGTCACACCAGATCCAACCACAACAGTCAACGGAATCCCTGCAACCGAACCCACATCGCCAGAGGTCAGTTGACCCGAGGTGACGCTACCCGGCACCACATGGTAGGCCAGGATAGTGGCTAGTAACTCCTGATTTTCTGGCTGAAAGAGGCTCTCAATGGTCCCTGCTGGCAAGCGGCCAAAGGCATCATCTGTCGGGGCAAAAACGGTGAATTCCGCATCTCCATTTAAGACACCTACCAACTTGGCGTGCTTCAGCAATGCGGTCAACACATTAAAGGATTCACTGGTCGATGCGATCGCAGCAATCGTATTCCCACCATTATCTTTAGCCTGGGGGGATACCACCTCCATGGCATGGGCAGAGGAAGAGGCAAACGCGATCGCGATCACAGTCGCAAACAAGGCGATCTTTTTCATGAATTGACTTCCAAAGAATTTTTGAACAGGTCTAATTGACCTTCATGAATTAAATTGTAACGCTTGTTTGCGAAATATTTCTTTTTCTGAAGTTTTTTCAGCAAATCTCTATAAACGTGATTATTTATACCTCGAATTTATTTTCGGCTGAAGCCGTCCTGGAGACCCCGCCTCCACACCTTGGATAGCGCGATTCTCAGCTCTCGATGGGGGGATGATCGAACCTGCGCTTTCAGCGGTCAAACTTGCCTCATCACTAGAGGCAAGTTTGACCGCTGCCGATTTTACAGTTGACGACCAATGGCAACCTGCTCTAGGCAACGCCGTATTTATAGCGCTGGCCCCTTGGCTTAGGATGCCGAGGATCGCGCTGATCCCTAACGCAACAGCAAGGTGACTCGTAGTCTTGTCCTAACTCGACTGGCGACTGCTATACCGTGGCGAAGAAACATGCTCACGGGTTGTTGATGCCAACCGATTTTCTGCGCGGGAAACAGCCTGGTTCAGTCGATAATTGAGGCGCAGGTTAGGTAGGCAAATGTCATGGATTTAGCTCAGCTCAACGCAGATTACGGCATTAACGGACAACTGCAATTCATCCCTGGCAAAGGGGACTTTCCTTTGCTCAAAGTCACCAACGATCAGGCCACAGCCTTGATTTCGATCTATGGGGGTCAGGTGCTGTCGTTTCAACCCCAGGGCGAACCCCAAGACCTCATGTTCGTCAGCGAGAAAGCTTACTACCAGACCGGTAAAGCCATCAAAGGCGGCGTGCCGATTTGCTGGCCCTGGTTTGGCCCCGATCCAGAGGGGGCAGGCCGCCCCAGCCACGGCTTTGCCCGCAATCGCCCCTGGCAAGTATTGGCAACCGAGGCCCTTGCTGATGGGCAAACCCAAGTCAGGCTGGGCTTCAGCGACGGGGATGACACCCTTGCCCTCTGGCCCCACGCCTTTGAGCTGGCCCTAGAAATCACCGTCGGCACCGTTCTTAAGATGGCCCTCGTGAGCCGCAACCGCAGCGATGCGCCCTTTGTGATTACCCAGGCCCTGCACACCTATTTCATCGTGGGCGACATTACCCAAGCCACGGTTCTGGGCCTAGAGAGCACCACCTATATCGACAAGGTCGATGCGGGAAAACGCAAGCCCCAGGATGGTGCCGTGGCGATCGCTTCCGAAGTGGATCGCATCTATACGGGCGTCCCTGGGGCGCTGATGATCGAAGACGCAGCCCTGGGCCGTCGCATCCGCATCACCTCCACCGGTAACCAAACCGCAGTGGTGTGGAACCCCTGGTCAGCGATTGCGGCCACCATGGCTGATCTCGATGATCAGGACTACACCCGCTTCCTCTGTGTGGAAACCACTAATGCCGCTGAGGATGTGATCACGGTGCCGGCCCAAGGGGAGTTTCGCCTAGAGGTTACCTATGCCATTGAGCGGGGTTAAATAACATCGCAAAACAGTGCAGCCATCTTGAATGGTTATAACGAAATTTCTGCGAACAGAACGTTGCAACGGCACAGCCAGTAACCCTGTCCGCGAGGTCCAGGACGGCGGTGCGTCCTGGTGGTAGGCCGGAGGACGTGCGTAGCGGGGGACTGGGGGCAATCGAAACGCCCCAAGTCGAAGCCTCCCATGGTTCACCGAAATCTTCGCCTTAGCTAACCGGTTTGAACAAAGACAGTTTTTCTTCCATTAGAGAATCAACCGGTTAGGGGTGGGCTTCCGGTTCAGTCACTCGAAATCAGAATTTGAGAGCCTGGGCAACGAACCCCCCAAAGCTAAAAGGCTTTGGGGGGTTCGTCTATTGTTGCAGATGCCAATGGGGACCCTTGCTACAGAACGCTACCAATGGCGATCGCTAGCACCATCATCACCCCCCAGGCCACCAGCCATTTCCAGGGTCGATTGAGCACCTTAAACAGGGCAGGCCATTGCTGGGAAAGGGCCTGCAAACCCGAATCAACCTTCCCGTGGATGGGCGGTTGGGGCATCGGGATGAGGAGTCTTCCAGAGGTGGAAGGCCGCTGGCGGATAACGGGCTTCGGTTGGGATGGGCCACAGGGTACCGCCGCCAACCGCCCCCGTAGGGGCGGTTGTACCCGAGCTGGCCGACGGGGGAGTCTCATCGGTTACCCATCCTCACCACATCCCCATCGAAGGTGGGGACAGATAGCACAAAGGGATCGGTGGCGTAGGCCAGGGCCTGCTCCTCTAGCATCGCGATCGCGATGGCCTCACCCATGCGCAGACTGTCGTAGTAATCACTGAAGTAATGGACCCCAGCCATATTGCGACCAATGGAAATATTGGCCGCCAGCTTATTCAGCTCCCCTTCTAGGGTCAGACATTGTGTGGGTGTAAAGGCATCGAGTTTCTCAGCGCAGTCATGGGCCGGGGCACGAAACGCAATCGGCGTATCATGCTGAGCCAACCGTTTGAATGCGATCTGGTCACCGGACTGCACCAATACCGCACTGGTGTCAAAGAAGGCTTTCAGAATCGTCACGCAGGCTCCCGCGACGGTGGCGTGACCGGCCCCGTAAGCCGGGTGCATGGGCGAGCCCTCGGGAAAAGCCATGGGGAGGAAGTGGGTACCGGCCCCCGGACCAGCAGCGATCGCCCCTAAGGTGCCGTTATCCTCCAAGGCTGGTTTGAACTTGCCAATATCAGCCAGAAGCTTGGCAGGCACCGACGCTAAGGCCTCGGCAGATAGGCCAGCGCCACAAAGCCGAGCCAGCTCAAGCCGGGCAGCAAGGGCCTCGGGACGCAGACGGATATGGTTGTTGAACTTCTGAAAGCGCACCGCTTTCAGGGCTCGGGTCGCCACTTCCGTAACCAACGTCAAAATGTGGGGTCCCCCATAGAGGGCAAACCCCCCAGCATTGCGGCGGGTGGTGGCATGACCCGCCGCTGCCCCGACCCCAGACAGGTGATCGAAGGCCGGATCAAACGGGGTACCCATACCCAGCAAGATGATGCAGGCATTCAAATAGGCCTCATACAGAGCATCGTAGTGAACGTAGGTGGCCAAGTCGCGAGGGGTTGAGATAAACCGACGCGGGGGGCGACCCGGTGCTAGCACTGGATTGCCATGGGTTGCCCCATAGGTTTCCCTAGGGGGTCTGAGACCCCGTTGAACCTCCACATAGGTCGCCATGGTGGTCAGATAATCTTTGCCTGGCTCGGCAATGGGCACCTTTTGATCAATGTGCAATGCGCCATAGGTGATTTTGCCTTCGGCCACCTTACCGCCACCGTTGAGGTCGGTGTTGCCGATCAGCATGAACTGCGAGAGATAGGGACCCACTTCCACCCCTGGGGAAGCGCCTCGGAACACCGTTTGGGCATCGAGTTCCCCCGCTGCGTTGACTTTCCGGGGACGCCCGGTTTGATCCTTGAGGTAGCTCAGCTGGTTCAGCCGTTGAATCGAAGCGGCAATGGTGGCGTTGGGACAGTCGGCTTCTAAGTGATTAAAGGGCTGATCCCTGAGGAGCGCTAATTCATACACCTCAGCCATTTCCAGCACCAGCTCTGGATTGGCCCCACCATCGACATCTAACAAAGCGGGGGCGGGAGCCATGGTGACGGCATGGGGATCCGGCCCCTGGAGTTCAAAGACCACCCCAGCGGTTGGGGCTTCCCACTGTCTAAAGTTATCGGTGGGGCAAGGGTCTGGCTGAACGGTGTAAGCCCCGCCCTCAAGACCGACCTTGAATTTGGCCCCATGGCGAACCCGATCCGAAAAGGGATCGATAAAGCCATCATCGATCGCCCGACGAAACTCGACAAAGTCTTGGGGGTCTTGCAATAAACCGGTGTCGGGGTTGTGGGGCAAACCCTTCGTAAAACACATGAAATATTGGTCGCCAGCATAGCGCTGCTCATCCCCATTGGGGGCA
>JAQCKL010000397.1 GCA_027592485.1 Cyanobacteriota bacterium | reverse complement strand
CCAGACATTAAGTTACTTGGACCAGCTCAGAGTCGTCTAAATCAGCGGGATATAGTAGGTCTGGAAGCGATAAATTCAATAAATTCAATTTCTTTTTCTGGTTAGATCGCCCTGAAATTTGAGTGTCTGCCAGGTGACAAGGGTTGCTTCAAAAAAGATTTCTTGGCCATGATTTTTGAGGCGATTCTTTAAGAATATTGAGATTCTGAGAGGACTCAACCATGCGATCCCAAACCTTTGCCACGTTGGATGGCAACGAAGCCGTTGCTCGCGTGGCCTATCGGCTCAGCGAAGTGATTGCCATTTACCCGATTACACCCGCCTCCCCCATGGGGGAATGGGCCGATGCCTGGGCCTCGTCTGACCAACCCAATATCTGGGGCACGGTCCCCGCCGTGGTCGAGATGCAGAGTGAGGCGGGGGCGGCGGGCACCGTCCATGGGGCATTGCAGGCGGGGTCGGTGACCACTACTTTTACGGCCTCCCAGGGGTTGATGCTGATGCTCCCCAACCTCTACAAAATCGCGGGGGAGTTGACCTCAGCGGTGTTGCATATAGCCGCTCGTTCCCTGGCCGCCCAAGCCCTCTCTATTTTTGGGGATCACAGTGATGTGATGGCAGCGCGCACCACCGGCTGTGCCCTGCTCTGCTCGGCCTCGGTGCAGGAAGCTCAAGACATGGCGGCGATCGCCACCCGTGCCACCCTAGAGTCCCGGATCCCGTTCTTGCATTTCTTCGACGGCTTCCGCACCTCCCATGAGGTGCAAAAGGTGGCGCTGATTCCCGATGAGGTCTTGGCGCAGTTTGTCCCGCTGGAGCTGGTGTTGGCCCACCGGCAGCGATCGCTCACCCCCGATCGCCCCGTGATTCGCGGTACGGCCCAAAACCCCGATGTGTATTTTCAAGCGCGGGAGACAGTGAACCCCTACTACGAGGGCTGCACCGAGGCGGTACAAGGGGCGATGGATGAGTTCGCTGCCCTGACCGGACGCCAGTACCACATTTACGAGTACCACGGTGCCCCCGATGCCGAGCAGGTGATCGTGCTGATGGGCTCCGGCTGCGAGACCGTCCATGAAACGGTGGACTATCTCACCGCCCAGGGCGCAAAGGTCGGTCTGTTGAAGGTGCGGCTGTACCGGCCCTTTGACTCAGCTCAATTGATGGCGGCGCTGCCGGATACGGTGCAGGCGATCGCCGTGCTCGATCGCACCAAGGAGCCAGGATCCCCCGGTGAACCCCTCTATTTGGATGTGGTTCACGCGGTTCACGCCACGCCACGCGCCCCTGCGCCCACAGTGGTGGGGGGTCGCTACGGCCTTTCCTCCAAAGAATTCACCCCAGCCATGGTGAAGGGCATTTTCGAGAACCTCAGCCGGCCTCAGCCCAAAAACCATTTCACTGTGGGCATTCACGATGATGTCACCTTTACATCCCTCGACTGGGATCCCAGTTTCATCATTGAGCCTGACGCGGTCGTGCGGGCCGTCTTCTATGGGCTGGGTTCCGACGGGACGGTCGGTGCCAACAAAAACTCGATCAAAATCATCGGCGGTGACACCGACAACTACGCCCAGGGTTACTTTGTCTACGATTCCAAGAAATCGGGCTCGGTCACCGTTTCCCATCTGCGGTTTGGGCCAAAGCCGATTCGCTCCACCTATCTGATCAGCAGCGCCAACTTCGTGGCCTGCCACCAGTGGGAGTTTCTGCAAAAGTTCGACATTTTGGAGACAGCCCAACCCGGTTCCACCTTACTGCTCAACACCCCCTTTGACGACCCTCAAGAGACCTGGCTGCGACTGCCCCAGCCCATCCAGCAGGGGATCATTGCTAAGCAGCTCAAGGTCTATGCCATTGATGCTTACCAGGTGGCGGGGGCCGCCGGGATGCGGAACCGCATCAACACCGTCATGCAGGCCTGTTTCTTTGCCCTGTCTGGGGTATTGCCCAAGGCGGAGGCGATCGCCGCCATCAAGCAGGCGATCCGCAAAACCTATGGCAAGAAAGGCGAAGAGATTGTGGCCATGAATATCCAAGCGGTGGACACCACCCTGGAGCATCTTTTCGAAGTGCCGGTGGGGACCCCCAACCCCGCCGGAGCGCCCCACACCTGGGTGCCGGACAGCGCCCCGCCCTTTGTGCGGGATGTGCTGGGTCAACTCATGGCCCGCAAGGGGGACGCGGTGCCGGTCAGCGCCCTCCCGGCGGATGGCACCTACCCCAGCGGCACCACCCAGTACGAAAAGCGGAATGTGGCCCAATTCATTCCCGCCTGGGATCCCGATGTCTGTGTGCAGTGTGGCAAATGTGTGATGGTGTGCCCCCATGGGGTGATTCGCGCCAAGGTGTATGAGCCCCATCAGTTAGAACAGGCACCGACCACCTTCAAGCACACAGGGGCTAGGGATAAAGCTTGGTCCGATTTGCAGTTCACCCTCCAGGTGGCCGCCGAAGACTGCACGGGCTGTAGCCTCTGTGTGGAAGTTTGTCCCGCCAAGAACAAGGCGGAACCCAGCAAGAAGGCAATTAATATGACCGCCCAACTGCCATTGCGGGAACAGGAGCGCAAAAACTGGGATTTCTTCCTCAATTTGCCCAACCCCGATCGCCAGGGCCTGAACTTGAACAAGATTGCTCACCAACAAATGCAGGAGCCGTTGTTTGAGTTTTCGGGGGCCTGTGCCGGTTGCGGGGAGACGCCGTATATCAAGCTGGCGACGCAGTTGTTTGGCGATCGCATGCTCATCGCCAACGCCACCGGTTGCTCTTCCATTTACGGCGGCAATTTACCCACCACCCCCTACAGCCACAACGCTGAGGGGCGTGGCCCTGCCTGGTCCAACTCTCTGTTTGAAGACAATGCTGAGTTTGGCCTAGGCTTCCGGGTGTCGGTGGATAAACAGAGTGCCCAAGCCACGGAGCTGCTCCAGTATTTAGCCTTTGAGCTGAAGGGCGCGTCCTATATTCCTCCAGATCTTGCCCATAACCTGCTAGACAATGGGCAAACAGACGAAGCCGACATCGTCGAACAGCGGGAATGGGTCGCTACCCTCAAAGGCCACCTTGATACCTGGCTCACGGACTTAGCAACCCGCGAAAACCCGCTTTCTGGCCTCCGTAATCGCCTGCTCAACCTAAAATCCCTGGCCGATTACCTGGTGCGTAAGAGCGTCTGGATTATTGGCGGCGATGGTTGGGCCTACGACATTGGCTATGGCGGCCTCGATCACGTTCTGGCCAGTGGTCGCAATGTGAATGTGCTGGTGCTGGATACGGAGGTCTATTCCAACACCGGGGGGCAAATGTCGAAAGCCACCCCGCGCGGTGCGGTGGCCAAATTTGCCGCTGGGGGCAAACCCGCCCCCAAAAAAGACCTTGGCCTGATGGCCATGACCTATGGCAACGTTTATGTGGCTAGCGTCGCCATGGGGGCGCGGGATGAGCACACCCTGCGGGCCTTTATGGAGGCTGAATCCTACGAGGGGCCGTCGCTGATCATCGCCTACTCCCACTGCATCGCCCACGGTATCAACATGGCCAAGGGGATGGAACAGCAAACGCTGGCGGTGGAATCGGGCCGCTGGCTGCTCTATCGCTATGATCCCCGCAGGGGCGATCAGGGCGAAAACCCCTTGACCCTGGATAGTCGGACGCCGAAGCGATCGCTCGAAGCCGCCCTGTACAGCGAAAACCGCTTCAAGATGTTGCTCCGCAGTCAACCCGAGGCGGCGAAAACATTGCTGGCCCAGGCGCGGCAGGATGTCTCGACCCGCTGGCACATGTATCAATACCTGGCGGCCCGCAATCCCGCAGAAGAACCCGAGATGCCCACCCGCCATGGCTATCAGGTGAACCAGGGCAACGGTGCCAAAACCAACGGCCAGGGGGACTGTGTAGCACCATCCGGTGAACCCAAAGCCACTGGACCGAATCCCGCCACCCCCTCTGCATCGCCTCCCCTTTAGGGGTGGGTTTCCCAAACAACGTGATCCGCCACAGCCCATCTTTAATTTTGCTTAGGGTGGGCATTGTCCACCCTACACCTGCTAACAGGGGCGTTCGTCATCCAAATTCTGCCGGAGAACCACCATGGACTTAACCACTCAATACCTGGGCCTCACCCTCAAATCCCCCTTGGTCGTCGGTGCCGCCGCTCCCCTCACCGAAGACATCAGCAATATCCGCTGGCTCGCAGATTCGGGGGCAGCGGAGATCGTCCTCCATTCCCTATTTGAGGAGCAAATTCGGCGGGAGCGGCTAGAGCTGCACCACCACCTGGAATACGGCACTGAGAGCTTTGCCGAAGCCCTCTCCTACTTCCCGGAACCGGATATTTTTCATGTG
This sequence comes from Cyanobacteriota bacterium, assembly GCA_027592485.1. Lineage (GTDB taxonomy): Bacteria > Cyanobacteriota > Cyanobacteriia > Phormidesmidales > Phormidesmidaceae > PCC-6406. The sequence continues at coordinate 583 of JAQCKL010000397.1, read as the reverse complement.
GGCACCACCGCCTACCTCGACCATATCCGCGCCGCCAAAGCGATGGTCGATATCCCGATTATCGCCAGCCTGAACGGATTTACCCTGGATGGCTGGACCGACTATGCCCAGCAGATTGCGGCGGCAGGGGCCGATGCGATCGAGCTGAATATTTACTGGATTCCCACGGACCTTGACCGCTCTGGGGCCGATGTCGAGCAGCAATATATTGATGTGCTGGATGCGGTCAAAGCCGCAGTGCAAATTCCCATCGCCGTCAAGCTCAGCCCCTACTTCAGCAATATGGCAAATATGGCCAAACGCCTCTGTGATGCCGGGGCCGATGGGTTGGTGCTGTTCAACCGCTTTTATGAACCCGACATTGATATCGAGGCCCTAGAGGTGCAACCCAACCTGATCCTCAGTTCCCCTGCTGATATGCGGCTGCCCCTCAACTGGATTGCGCTTTTGCATGGCCGCATTCCCGCTAGTCTGGCCGCCACTTCGGGCATTAGCACAGCGGCAGATGTGGTCAAAATGCTGATGGCCGGAGCCGATGTCACCCTACTGGTCGCCACCCTGCTGCGCCACGGCATCGGTCATC
>JAQCKL010000396.1 GCA_027592485.1 Cyanobacteriota bacterium | reverse complement strand
AAAAAAGCCGTAAATGAACAATCAGGGGCAAGCAAAACAGCGCACACAAAATAAAGGGGCTAGCAAATGGTGAATGGTTTTAACCCGTTGGTTTCCATCCATAATCGCTAACCCCTACCCATATCGAAACACCCTAAAGTGTGGTCATGGCCCTACCGACGCCACTTCACCTGGGGCAAAATTTGGTCCTTATCGGCCCGTGCCTTGTACTTGACTGCAAAGTTCAGCAGTGAGTCTAGGAGCGAGTCGGAGAGGAAGTGAGGCTCTAGACCCAGCTCCAGTAGATTGGTGTTCTTGGCGTTGAAGTAGTGGTCCTCCAGCTCTACCCGAGGATTCTCTAGGTGCTGAATGTCAACATCTAGACCCAGGGTATTCCCGGCCTTCTTCACCATCATGGCTAGGTCGCCGACGCTAAACATTTCGGTGAACTGGTTGAAGACGCGGAACTCACCTGCTTTGGCCGGATTGGCGATCGCGATTTCCACACAGCGAACGGTGTCGCGGATATCCAAGAAGGCGCGGGTTTGACCACCGTTGCCGTAAACGGTGAGGGGATGTCCAATCGCCGCTTGAATACAGAAGCGGTTGAGGGCCGTACCAAAGACGCCGTCATAGTCGAGGCGATTGATCAGTAGCTCATCCATGCCGGTCTCTTCGGTCAGCACCCCATAAACCACCCCCTGATTGAGGTCGGTGGCCCGCAGGCCCCAAATCTTGCAGGCAAAGTGGATGTTGTGGGTGTCGTGGACCTTGGACAAGTGGTAGAAAGAACCCGGTTGCTTGGGGTAGGGCAGGGTGTCTTTGCGACCATTGTGCTCAATGGTGATGTAGCCTTCCTCAATGTCGATATTGGGGGTACCGTACTCACCCATGGTGCCCAGCTTCACCAAGTGGCAGTCGGGGAAGTGATCCCGCAGGGCGTAGAGCAAATTGAGGTTGCCAATCACATTGTTGGATTGGGTCAGGACTGCATGCTCACGATCGATCATCGAGAAGGGAGCCGATCGCTGTTCACCGAAGTGCACCACCGCATCGGGCTGGAACTGCAGCAGCGACTTCTCTAAGTAGGCATAGTCGTTTAGATCACCCACAAAGAGATCGATATTTTTGCCGGTGAGATCCGTCCAGCGCTGGAGGCGGGTTTTAATCGGGGCAATCGGGGTGAGGGTATCGGTGCAGAGTTGAGCGTCCCAGTGACGGCGCACCAGGCTGTCAAAGATACCCACCTCATACCCTTTGTTAGATAGGTAAAGTGCCGTTGCCCAACCGCAATATCCGTCGCCGCCAATGACTAAGACTCTCATGTCAATACAATCAAACACTTTGCTGATACTCGCTCAATTTATCAGCAAAACGCCCCCCTTAGGCGATCCCAAAAAAATGATTAGGTAGAAATACTCTGTCTGGGGCATCCTAAGTGATTTGAGGATCCAGGATTTCGAGTTTAGGCGTTTAGAACCCAGGGAAATTAATTCTTGGCTCAGGTTAGCCCTAATCGAAACACCCATACTTGCGTGGTTTGCTGATCAGAGAAGTTGTCGTCACTCATTAGCCATAAGGTCGGGGAGCCATCGGGCAAAGTGGGGCCGATGGCCATGGCTTCGAGGTTGTCGACGGCGGGCGCTAGGGTGGCGAAGTCCAGCACCAGCTGCTTTTGAATGGGGCTAAGGGTGTCAGGGAGGGGGGCGAGGCGAGCCATGCCACTGGTGTCCGTCGCGCCCCCCGTGGCCAACTGGAATAGCTTAATGTCGAAGCCCCCAGCGCCAAATGCCCGCTCTAGGGCCAAAAAGTGCCCCCCCTGGTCTAGGGCCACTAATTCCGATAGACCATTCACCACGGATCCAAAGGGTTCTAGCGCGAGGGTATAGGCATGTTCTGAGAGCAGGGTGGATTGGTCGGGATTGATCAAATAATGCAGCCAGCGACTGGTCAGGGGTTGGGCCGGATCCTCGTCAAAATCTTGGGCTAGGGCCGACTCTGTGGCGGTAAACAAGCGAAAGGGTTCTAACTCCCCGAAGGCGGAGATCGGGTTGAAGGTGAGGGCTTCAAAGCCGAGATTGTTGCGAATGCCTCGGGGACTGTCTCCCTCGGGGTCGGGCAGATACCGATCGGGCAGGCGGAACTGGGTTAACAGTTGGCCGGTTACCCGGTCGTACTCGTTGAGTTGGGGGGGGCTGCCCTGGCTAGGCACCCCTTCGCTGGTGATAAATAGCGATCGCCTCGGCGACAAGGCCATCCCTTCCGGGTCGATTTGGTCGGGGCTGTAGACCTCGCCGGTGGCGTCCTTTAATAGCGTCACCCCCTCAATGACTACGGGATCAAGCGACATCGCCCCCGTAGCGGTGGGGGTAACGCCCATCCTCAAGGTGTAAAACCGGGGCGGGGCTAAGTTACCGCGATCATCGGACAGGGCATAGAACCGGTTGGTTTGGCGATCATAGCTCAGGGCAGACAAGCCCCCCACAGGGGTGCCCTCAACGGTTTGGGGAGCCAGGGTGGTGACATCCAGCAGGTCTAGGGAGAGATCCAGAAACAGCCGATCTTCGGCGCTGACCTGGGGCAACGTACAGCCGCTGGCGATCGCCAGCACCAGCAGCCCCAGTAAAAGCCCCCTGAGCAGGTTGACCCGCACGGACAGGCCCCGCTTTTTGAAGGTGGCCCTAGCGATCGTCTGACGCAGCAAAGCTTCGATGCTCCCCATCCCTAACTCCTCCCCCCCATCCCTAATTCCACCACTTCCTCACCCCATCACCCCTACCAGGCCAACTGTAGCCCTGACTCCACCAAAAATCCTTGCAGGTCCTTCATTTGCCCCGTCGTGACAATTTGGGCAGGGGTGAGGTCATCGGGGTGCCCGTAGCGCAGCAACCACCCCGCCGTAGAGCCCGCCGCCGCCCCCACCACCCATTCCCCTTGGTGGATGCGGGTCATGGCGTTGGCAATATGGGACACCGCCAGGGACTTGCCGCCAATTAAGAGGTTATCAATCCCCACTGGAATTAAGCTCTCTAGGGGCACTTGCAGGGGATCGACAAAGTAGCTATCGGTGCCCGCACCGGTGGCCTCAAACGGCTGTTGCCAATTGCGATAGCGACAGCCGTGGATATCAATGTCGTAGTGGGTGAGGGCGATCGCGGTGGCATTAAAATTACGGCCCCCCGCCTGGTCCCTACGCAGGTCATTTTCCCGGATCATGAATTCCTCTTGGCCATAGGCGGGGCGACCAATGATCCGGCGACCTTCACGAATATAGGGAAACATACTCAGCCCCGACACGGTGCCCATGGGAGACTCGCTGCCCATCACCATGGCCAGGGGCAGTTCCGGCTGGCTCTTGGTTTCCATCAGCCATTCGGCAAATACGAGCGATCGCTGCTCCCCATTGCGTAGCGCAGCCACCGACAGCCCCCCCATCCAATTCTGCCGTTGCCCTGAGGCGATGATCTGCTCATCCGACATCACCAGAGGATCGTCAATAATGTTCCAGTCATTGCCCAGATTCCAGTTCACCAAGGTCATTTCCCCATAGGAGGATGGGCTTTCTAGGGGCATGTCCTGGGCCTCACTGACAATGCGGCGATAGTTAAAGAGGCTGCGGCCATGGAACATATTGAACCCTTCCATGCCAAAGGTGAGGCGATGCTCCTCTCGGGAAATGCCGGTTTCTAGACGGTTAAGCGTTTGCAGACTGGCCCCTTGGTCATCCCAAATGGCCATTACAAAGGGAAAGGTAAAGGCTTGGGTGCAGGCCGGATTGGCGCGACGGGGGGCATTGACCTCCCCAAGGGTGGATTGGGCATCTGAGCCCAGCCGATGGGGGATATTGGCCCAGCCCACCAACTCCCCCGTATCGGTGGCATCAATCACAATCAGCCGTTGATTGGGCGGTGCCTGTAGGCGAATCGGGATTTTCTCAAAGGTGGCATCGTCCGACCAGGCATACCAGGAAAATAGCTCATCCGATAGCAACCCTTGAGGCGCATAGTTGGGGTCCTTGGGGAGGCGCTTAACCGCATAGATAGCGGTAATATTGCGCCCTGGCGCGTCGAAGGTCGCCCCCTTAAAGGCCGTTGCTGTAGCCCATATGCTCCCAGGTGCCGATGCCGATGCATTGACGAGCTGCTGCTCCGCTGCCCGCGCCCCCGCTTCTGGGGTAAAACATAAAGCCCCAACCCAGCAATTGCTGATCCGATCCGCAAATTGAGGCGAAAGCATCCCGGTCCAAGCTGGGAGGGAAATCGATTGGTCTGCCAGTAATCGCTTAAAGTCCTGCCAACTGGGGGAGGTTTTGCCCGTTGCCCTCAGGCTGGGGGACTCATCTAGGGCCGACACCCCTTGGGAACTGACTTGTCCCCCCATCCAAGGGCTGGCTTCGATCAGACAGGTTTGGGCACCCGTTTTCATGGCATGGGAAGCGGCCGCTATACCCCCTAAGCCCCCCCCCAAGACCACCACATCACATTCCCAGACCTCTTCGGCGGAGGGCAAAAACGATAGTTGGGGCCGTCCATTCGCGGATTGCAGGAGCTTGAGTCCCGCCGCCGTTTGACTGGCGGAGCCAGGGAGGCCCAGGGGCGTCGCAACCACCGGTTGGGGCTGAGCTAAATAGCTGCTTGCCGTTTGAAAGGCTTCGAGCAACAGTGCCACTAAAATGAATCCCACCGTCATGATCAATGAGAGGTGGACCCGGCGCTGCCGTCGTCGCCGTTTCAGCATCAAGGTCCGATATCGAGGGGATTGGATCATTCAGTAAAGACGGCTACATTAAGCCCAAATCAAGCCCGGTTGAACGAACTGGCGTCTTTATCAACTGACTCTCTGGTCAGGATATGGTAGCGCTCAGTCGGGATTTAAGTTGATTTTCCGTAACTGCCAACGTTTCGTTTTTAGCTGGCGAGCCATTAGCTGCAATGGTAATGTTCAGTGATGACCT
>JAQCKL010000395.1 GCA_027592485.1 Cyanobacteriota bacterium | reverse complement strand
CGGGTATTTTTGCTCGGGGTGGTTCCCCAGCCACCCCTTCACCCCATACAGCGCTGCCAGCCCTCCGCCAGCAGCCACCCCATACCAGCGGGCCTGCACCGGAAATTCCGCCCCTAAACCAGACACCAGCAATACCGCTAGGGCACATCCACACCACCGGTTCCAAGCTGAGCCCAGGCTGAGCGATCGCCAAGGCTGGTGCCAAAGCTGCCAGAGCAGACCGATCACCGGCAGCAGCACAGCGCCCTGCCACAGCACCACCCACGGCCAGCCCACCATCCAGCTATTGCTATTGGGCAACACCGTCCAAAGCCCATAAAAGCAAGCGACTAACCCCGCGAGCAGGGATCCCTCTGAGGCGACGGCTGGTCGCCCATCCTTAGACCGGTCCGTCATGATGCCAGTTGGGTCAGGTCAGGGGTGGGCAGTTGATAGCCATTACGGGTGGGATGCACCAAGCCCAACTGCTCCGCCTTCACGGTTTCCACCCATTGATCGAGGGCCGGAAATTCCCTCGGCCATTCCCGATACACATCCAGCAGTTCGGCCAAGGCATAAAACTCCAGGGGGGCAGGTTGCAGCATCATATCGATGGCATTCGCCCCCCAATTGCGATAGGCAAAGGTCAAGCCCTGCCGTTGGCGGATCCCTTTGAATTCGGTCAGGGAGGTAATCCAGGCCCGCGCCTGGCGGTGTTCTAAAAGGTGAGCCCGGAGGGCTGCGGTTTCTTGGCCATCGTTAGACAAGGCAATCACCTCATCAATGTAGGTGTCGGGGTCAATCCAGGCCCGCAGCATCTGCAGCCCAACATTTTGGGGTTGATCGGCGATCGCCCCATTCAAAATCTCTAACGCCAGCTCAGGGTCCTGATCCGCTTGGATCAGGGCTCGAATCATCGGTGCCCCGATCTCCTGATTCGGCAGAGGTGGCCGTTGATGCCACCATCGCAACAACTGCGCCTGTTCATACAGGGTGCTGTAGGGGGATTGATCCGGCGGCAGGGCTGCCAAAAGCCCATCGTAGAGATCAATGGTCTGGGCCGCCACCGCTGGATAAAGGGACTTGAGCGGCTCCGCCTGCCAAATCGGCAAGGTACTGAACCGGGGAGTGATCAAGCCCTCTAGGGCAAAGGCGGTAATCGCGGCGGCGGTCTTCTCCTGAGCCAGATAGGTCAAACCCAAGGTGTAGTAGGTGTAATTGAGGGTTCGGGGCAGTAGTTCTGCCGTCCGAACCGCAAAAATTTCGGCTTGGTCGGGGGCATCGGGCAAGAGGCGGAGGGCCAAATTATTGTTGAACCAAGCGTCATAGGGGGCTGCCTGGTAAGCCGCCACCAAATTCTCGATCACCCCCTCCCGAATCGCCGCTTGATCCGCTGGCACGGAAATGCCCTTTTCAATTTCCACCAGTTGTTGGGCCGCCAGGGCCGCATAGGTGGGATCCCAGGGGATCAAGTGAGACGCCTTCAACCACTTGCGGTGGGCGGTGGGCAGCGCCTGTTGGTCGACGGCAGCGATCGCCTGTCCACCCAAGGCTAGCGCCACATTAAAGGGCAGCCATGTCTGCAAAAATAGCGCCATCATCGCCAACACCCCTAAGCTGGCAACCCGCCGGGACAAAGCCGATAACGCTGGCGGCGGCGTGATGGTCTCAGCTAGACAGACCATCAGCACGAGGTTGACAAGCAGGGTCAGGGCAATCGGAATATTTTCCAGTTGGTAATCGGTCAGACTAGAGATGCCATAGGCGAAAAAACTACCGCTGATCCCCATTAAGAGGGTGCGATCTCGTCCCGGTGCCAGATGCCGAAACAATCGCCACCAGAGGCCTCCCACCAGTACCCCCCAAGCCACATACAGGCCAATCCCCACCACCCCCAACTCCGCCATTAGATGGATGGGGGTGTTATGTAACTGCTGGACGTGATCGAGGCCCGCCCCCATTTCGATCGGGCGGTAGAGGTTAAATAACCGCGAAATATTGCCAGGACCCGCCCCCAGCCAAGGGCGATCGCGAAAAATATTAATCCCCGCTTGGGCCATAAACAGGCGGTCAATCAAAGGGCCATCCGCCGCTGAGAGCTGGGTTAAATCGAGCCCCTGACCACCCAAAATCACCTGTACCGTGGTGCGGATGCGAGGATTACTGGCCATGGCCCCCAGGGCGAGCCCCAAGGTAGCCACGCTAAAGAGGGCTTGACGGCGACGATGCTTCCCGGAATGGGTCACGATCCGCAAGGCTAGGGTCACCGTTAGCCAGGCCATTAACCCCAAAGCCGCCCCGCGCGAGCCGCTGACATAGGTGGCGATCGCCATTAGCACTGCCCCACCCCCCGCCAACCACCGCTGCCAACCCCGCTCTGCCAGCGCCAGCGCCACCACTAACGGTAGGCTCAGCACCAAGTAGCCCCCCTCAAAGTTGTGGTGTCCTAAGGTCTGAGCATTGCGGATCGCACTGGCAAAGTTACCGGCTCGCCACATATCTGCGCTGGGTCGCCAATAGGCGAGACTGAGCCCCGCATTGATAATTGCCATGGCCGCCACCCCCCACCACAAGCGCCGGATAGAGAACCCCGGCCACTTGATCCCGTTTCTCAAACCGTAGAGCACCAAGCAGTAACCCAGCACTAAGACGATGTTCCAGCGAGAGACAGCGCGAAAGGGTGCCGCCAAACCCGACAGCCCCACCCCTAATAAGGTGAGGCCAACCATGACATCCAAGCCATCACCCAGGGGCAAACAGGGTCGCTTAAATTGCCGTAGTTGGACGATACCCCAGATTCCCCACAGCACAAACGCTAGCTGCCAAAGCAGGATGTGGGGCCACTGCACCATGCGGTAATAGCTATAGGGCAACCAGGCAAAAAGCGCTAGCAAAAAGAGGCCGAATAGACCCATCAAGGCACTTCTCTGGCCAAAAAGCGTGCTGACAAACGGGGGAATACTGCGGTCTTTAAACATGGGCTCTGATCACAATGCAATGGCAGGATAACCGGGATGGCACCCTTAGTATGCGCCTTGTCCCCCTAAAACAATCCGTAGGGTCTCCACCAAGATTTCTAGGTCTAGATTCAAAGACCAATTGTCAATGTAATGAAGATCGAGTCGGGCCGTATCATCAAAGCTCTCAATATCCGATCGCCCCGAAATCTGCCAAAGCCCAGTAATCCCCGGCAAGACTTGATGGCGAATATGATGCCAGGGGTCAAACTGGGCCACATCCCTCAAGGGCAGAGGCCGAGGCCCCACCAGACTCATTTCCCCCCGCAGCACATTAAAGAGCTGGGGCAGTTCATCTAGGCTCGCGCGCCGCAAAAACTGACCCACCGCCGTCACCCTGGGATCGCGCTTGAGCTTAAACAAAATGCCATCTGGGGTGAGATTCTGGGATTCTAGTTGGGCCTGCAACTGGGCCGCATCGACCCGCATGGTCCGAAACTTCCACACTCGAAACACGTGACCATGGAGCCCCATCCGTTGCTGTTTAAAGAAGGCGGGTCCTGGGGAATCCAGCCGAATCGCTACGGCAATGAGCAATAAGATCGGGCTTAAAACCAAGAGGCCCAAGCCCGCCCCCAGGTAGTCGAGGCAGCGTTTCACCCGGTAGTCGAGGCCATCGATCAGGGGCGCGTCGAGCCGTAGGGTAGGGATGCCCGCCATCACCTCAGGAACGCCCCGACGATAGAGCATCTCGCGGCTGGAAGGGAGCAAATGTAGGGCAATCCCAGCCCGTTTGAGCCGCCAGTAAAGACTAGAGGCAAGGTCTAAATTGGGTAAATTTCGGGCCAACACTACCTGTGCCTCAGAGGCTTTTAAAGCCTGAAAGGTGGATTCAGCCATCGCCGCAGAGGAGAGCGCCGCCCCCACGACCTGGTAACTCCCCCGCCGCGTCAGCACTTCTGAGAGGGGTTTGAGATCTGGGGCGGGAGCGATTAAAAACAAACGGGATTGGACATAGCGACGCTCTAGGGATTGCAAAACCACCATCATCCCTAGGCGAAACAGGAGCACCAGCCCGATACTGCCGACCCAAGCCACTAAAAACAGCGATCGCGGCGGATCCACCGTCGGATCGTAAAAATAAGACAGCACTAGCGAAGACAAAAACACCGCCGTGACCAATTGGCAAGCCCGACCATAGTCGCGGACGCGGTGAGACTGGCTATAAAGACCATGGTGGGCAAAGAGGACCAGGGTGGCGATCGCAAACACCCAAAACAAACTAGGCAAACCCAGCCAGACCCACCACACCAGTTGCGGGGGAATCGGCGAATAAAACTGATTCAAGTGGCGGGCTATCTGCCAAGCCAGCGCCAGGGCAATAGTATCTGTTCCTAACAAAATCAGGGCGCGGTACCAGCGCCAACTCAGAAAATGGGCCAGCGTTCCTTGGCGTGGGGCACGGATATCAGCAAGGCTCCGGGCACGAGAGCGCTGACGCAATTTAGCCATTTGTGCGAGTAAATATTGCAGACTGTTTTGATGGCAAGGGATTTGCCCACTCCTTAGTGTGGAACAGCACCCGCCAAGAACGAACACCCTGCCATCAGAAGTAAGATTGGCAGACAAAGCTGGCGATCTTACGTCATAAAATCAGCAGACTGAGCCGCCCATAGGGTAGCGCCCCCAGAAGCGCTGTTTGCCCAAACCCTAAAGGGCAACCCTGCGCAGAGATCGTCCCATTCCAGTTCAATGTTAGAGCCAGTTTTCCTTTGCTAAGCTACCAACGGATGTGACCTAAATGGGACTTGCAGTAGAACGGTCTCCCATATTGATGGCATGGCAACGGGTGAGCCAGGGCGCGAGACATGTATTACAGCCAACTGCGATCGCGAACAATAAGGAGGCGGTAGCGTGATCGACCTAGGCCGGTTTAATGTTTTGGGGATGAATATCAACGCCATTGACTACGATGGCGCGGTCGAACAAATCATAGCCGCC
>JAQCKL010000394.1 GCA_027592485.1 Cyanobacteriota bacterium | reverse complement strand
TGGCACTCACCGGAGATGGGAAATGCTTCTAGCTTATGTCTTAATGCAATTGGCGACTGCTATATGCCCTCAGATCCTAGGCTCAACCCAACTTTTCGCCACTCAAAATAAAGAGGGGGTTAATGGCTCGAAACACTTGCTGCTGGCCTCGGGTTTCGAGGCGGTTGATGGTGGGCTGCACAATCTCGACATTGCGGACCCGCAGTTCGGCAAAGGCTTCAGAGAGGCCATACAGGGTTTGCAGGGTATTGGTGGTCACCACAATGCGCCCGCCCTCTGGGAGGTATTGCCAGGCGGATTTGAGAATATCCTTCAGCGATCGCCCCCCTTCGATCATGATGCAATCCGGCTGTGGGGCCAGTTCGGTAAAGCAATCGGGTGCTGTGCCTTCCACCACCGTGACGTTGTTGACCCCAAAGCGATCGCAGTTTTGACGGATCAAATTCACCACCTCAGCGTCCCGCTCTACGGCCACCACTTGCCCCTGGGGACAGAGCAGCGCGGCCTCGACCACCAGGGTGCCGGTGCCTGCCCCCACATCCCATAGGACAGAATCCGTCATTAGTCTGAGGGCTCCGACAATCAGCAGCCGCATTTCTCGCTTACTAATGGGAATGCCAGGTAACTGCTCAAAGAGGTCATCGGGAATGCCAGGGGTGGCATAGGGCCAAATCGGGGCCATAAATAACAGCGAGATCCTGTGTCGGAATACAGAGCCAACCTAACAGGCTTATCTGGCTGGGGCTAGGGCTGAGCCACAATCTGCAATGTGGCCAAGGCTGGATCAGCTAACCCGGTGATAGTGCCCCCGGCTTGGTGAACGGTTTGTAAATGGGCGATCGCTCCAGGGGTAATCACCTCCCCCGGCAACACCACGGGGATGCCAGGGGGATAAGGGCATAGGGCGACTGCGCTCAACTGGCCGATCGCCGCAGGGATGGCCACGGCCCGTTGAGGGGCAAAGAAAGCATCCCGAGGACCCATGGGGGGCTGGCTCAGATCAGGTAAGGGCTGAATCAGGTTGGATAATCGCTGGTGGGTAAAGGGTTCTAGGGTGTCAGCCTGATCCACTAAGGATCGCAGCGCCGCTGTTAATTGCGCCCCATCAGCAGTCGTATTGCCGATCGAGAAAATGCTGGTCAAAGAGGTCAAGGTGGGCAACTCTACCGTGACCCGATGCTGGTGATGTAGGTATTCGTCGGCGGTAAAACCCGTTATTCCCAGGGGGGAGACATCCACGGTGAGGCGGGTGGGGTCCAAGACAAAGCCTCCAGGGAGAGCCGCCACCGCAGCGGCGCTGAGGGTGCGAATCGGGGAGAAGTCTTGGCAGCGAGATCGCACCATGTCTACTAATTTCAGGGTCTGGGTCAGTAAGGCTGACCCGTCTAAAGCCATCTGGTGGCGAGCCGCATCCAGGGAAGCCAGCAGCAGATAGTTGGGACTGCTGGATTGGGTCATGGTCAGGGCACGGCGTAGACGTTCTCGGTTGATTCTTGTCCCTTGAACATGAACCATGGCGGCCTGGGTCAAGGCAGACAACACCTTATGGGTAGACTGGATGGCAAGGTCCGCTCCGGCAGCAATGGCATCCTGAGGCAAGTCAGGGTGAAAGTGCAGATGGGGACCATGGGCCTCGTCCACCAGCAGGATGGCATCATGCCGGTGAACTGAGGCGGCGATCGCGGCAATATCGCTACAAATGCCCTCATAGGTGGGGGAGACCACCACGACTGCCTTGATCTCGGGATAGGTCGCTAGGGCCGTTGCGATCGCTTCAGCGGTGACCCCAAGGGCTAAACCCCAATCGGCGCTATAGGTGGGATTGAGATAAATGGGTGAGGCCCCTGAGAGCACTAAGCCCGACAGCACCGACTGGTGGACATTGCGGGGGACTAAAATGCGATCGCCCGGCCCGCAGGTGGCCAATATTGCCGCTTCGATGCCACTGGTTGAGCCGTTGGCCAGGAACCCGGTTTCCTCCGCCCCAAATGCCATTGCCGCTAAAGTTTGCGCCGCTTTGATCGGGCCTTCGGGCGCAAATAAATTATCCAACCCAGGAATTTCGGGTAGATCAGCAACCAGGGCCAAATGTCCCAAAACATCAATCAATCCTTGGGATGCCCCCGTCCCTCCCTTGTGGCCAGGGGTATGTAAGGAGACGTGCTGCCATTGAGCGGCTAGGGCTAGGGCTGATAGGAGTGGTGCCTCGGTCGGCTGGAGGGGCGAGGAACACAAAAATTTAGAACCTCATACTGCAAAACGGTTGCCACATTATCTAGCGTGAAATGCCTGACGCAGTCAGCAATTTAAAACCAGGCTTCATCCAAGGCCAGTTCTTCCAGATCAGGGTTCTGAGCTTGACTGCGCTGGGCTTCAAGATTGTCAAAGTCTTGGAGCGCGCGGTCCGCGAGGTGGGACGGCACCACATGCTGAAGGCTGCGAAACAAAGCCTCAGTCCGCCCAGGGGAGTCCCGTTCCCAGGTGGCTAGCATCTCCTTGATGCGTACCCGCTCTAAGTTGGCTTGAGACCCGCAGAGGTTGCAGGGAATAATCGGAAATTCCCGCTGGCGTGCATAGCGGGCAATTTCTTTTTCGGAGCAATAGGCCAAGGGGCGAATCACAATGTGTCGCTGATCATTGGTGAGATATTTCGGGGGCATTGCTTTCAAGGTGCCGCCGTGAAACATATTCAGAAACAGCGTTTCGACAATGTCGTCGCGGTGATGGCCCAGGGCAATTTTGGTGATCCCTTCCTCGGCAGCGACGCGATAGAGCACCCCCCGCCGCAAGCGTGAGCAAAGACCACAGAAGGTTTTGCCTTCGGGAATCACCCGTTTGACGGTGCTGTAGGTATCTTGCTCAACAATGCGGTACGGCACCCCGATCGCTTCCAAGTAATCCGGCAGAACCTGGGTGGGAAATCCCGGTTGCTTTTGATCTAGATTGACGGCCAGTAGCTCAAAATCGACGGGGGCGCTGCGCTGGAGGCTGATCAACACATCCAGCATTGTGTAAGAGTCTTTGCCCCCCGACAGGCAAACCATCACCCGATCGCCCCCTTGAATCATGGCGTAGTCATGGATGGCTTTGCCCACGAGCGATCGCAGCCGCGCCTGGAGTTTCTTGAAGGTGGTAGACGTGGGCCGGGTAGCAACCATGGCGATAACAACAGCAGGATCGAAAATGTCATCTCATTTTAGAGGGGCGCGGGTTTCTGCATTGACTTTTGATGATTGCGATCGCCCATGGCAGTTCCAGGGCAAAGTGATAGGGTGATAAGGTTCATTTTTCCGCAAAGCCCGCTGTGAACACCCTCGATCCTGGTCTATTGCAATCTTTGGTGTGGATGGATTACCGCTTGGCGGTGCTGTTCACTGTTGTTATGCCGCTCATCCTATTGATTTGGGCCTTCGTGCGGCAGGCCAATGCGATTCAGCTCCTGCTCACCATTTACTGGAAAGTGGCCAGCTTGCTGATGATCACGGTTTACCTGATGATTGGCGGCTTTAGCTTTGCCTTTATCACCGGATTGATGGCCCGCATTCTGATTCCGATCGGGCTTTGGTTTTGGGACGATCTGAACGAGGAAATTCGCGAGCAGCCCAATAGTCTGTTGCGGTTTTTGTTGGTGTCTTGGCGGTGGGCGGTGAGTCTGTACAGTGTGATCGGGGCGGTGGCGGTGGCTTTATTTTTGCCCTGTGCCTTTTCCACAACCCAATTTGCCAGCAGCGCCTGCCAAACCTGGCTAGAGCCACCACTACTCTATAAGTATTACTTGCATTTCAGCTACAAACCAGGTTTTCTGGGCTTTTTCGGCCTAGTGGGCCTAGTCGTTTATCTCCTAGTGCTGGGTTATTTTGTGTTTGTTAAATTGGGTCGCCAGGGGCGATCAGCGATTAATTAGGGGCAGCACCATGGCAGCGTTGCTACCCATTCAACGGCTAGAGAGCTACACCCTCCGCCACGCTCAAGAGGTGTTGCTGGTGAAGGCCGCGATCTCCGGTGAGCCGGCTGAAATTTTAGTGTTTCGGGGATTTTCCAGTTCCCTGACCGGGGCCACCGCCTTTGACCCGGATGTGCCAGTACTGCCCCCAGAGGCGGAAATCATCGCCATCGATCGCCTCCAAGGCCCCTACACCCCAGAGGCTCCACGCTATCTAGAGCAAGATTTGCCTTGGCCCATCTTTGCTGACCGTTTATCTGATGCTGGGCTGTGAGCCGTGCCGCGCTGATCGCCTGCGGATGACCCGGATGGCCCCCCGCAATTCAGCCTTAATTGGGCCTAAGCTCACCAGGATGGTTCTGGAAATCTAGATGCTGATCGTGCTTTCCAGAGCGATGATCATTTTCTAGCCGATTAGCCAAAAGAGACTGTTGTTCTGGGGTGAGGACCTCGCGGATGGCGAGCAGCACTTCGAAGCGGTTGGCCGATAGGGCTTGGCGCAGATCCTGGAGCACTTGATACTGGACCCGGAGGTCTTCCGGAGCCGCCTCTCCCCCGGCCATGAGGGATTGCATGGCTTCCCGCTCCGTTTGCAGCCGTTCAGCAAGGGCTTCTAGATTCGGCTGGGCATCGGCTTGCAAAACCTGAATTTGAGCCCGCTGCGCTGGGGTGAGATCCAGATCCTGAAGCCAGAGATCGCTCTGGGGCCCCCACCCCTCTTCTTGCCAGAGGATTTCCTCTGGGGCTTGGGCAAGGGCTTGCCAGGCCGGTGGGGCGGGTTGGGGTTCAGCGCCCAAGTAGGCATTGGTGAAACCCACAACGGGAATGGCTAGGGTCGCTGTTAAGAGAGCAGACAAGCTACGTTGCATGGGCTGGGCTCCGGGGGGCGAGTGACGTCAGGATTCAGGTCTTTAGAACACAAGGACATGGGTAAGGTCGGTGCCGACCTGTGCCCATCCATTGGACCGTGATAGGGAAATAGACGCTGCTTCCCAGAA
>JAQCKL010000393.1 GCA_027592485.1 Cyanobacteriota bacterium | reverse complement strand
ACCTTAAGAGATGCGATGGAGCACGTTCTCAAGGTGGTAACGTCTTAACCTAAGTGGCGACGGCTATAACTGGCCTTCTTGTTCAAGGAATAACACCCCAGACTCAGCTCCGGCACTTTCTAGCAGGATTTGCATGAGCTGTTCTAAGAGTCGCTCCAGCACAATTTCCCCAGCGATGGCTTGGGAGGCTTTCATCAAGCTGCTGACATCTAATGAGGTGGTGAGGCGATTGGTGGTCATCCCACTGGTGTTGGGGATCAGCGTCAGGTGCGGCCTAGATTGGGAGGAGGTGTCAGGGCTGGCCGTAATGAGAGTGGGATGCTGCTGCTGTAACTGTAGGGCTTTGGCATCGGCTCCCCAGAGTCGATAGCACAGGTAGGATTGGGTCAGGTGACCTGAAGCAGCAATAGATTGCTCTAACTGCAGATAAAGGTGGCCGAGGCGCTCATGCGCAATCGCCTCTTCGTGGAGACGTTCATAGGTATGGGCCGCCTGAATCGCTTTCTGCAAGTGACTTAGGGCCAGGGTGACCTTACCAATGGCCCGATTATATTCCCCCTCTAGGAGATGATAAGCCGCTTCATAGTTAGCCGGAGCATGATGGGCCCAGCGACGTAACGGCTTGCGAACAGCCTGCACTTTACGAACGACATGATGAGGCAGTTTTGGGGGAGTAGATGAACCATGGGCCAGCCAACATAGAGCCTCAACCCAGGCGTGGACAGGCCAAGGAGGGGCACTCGTGGCCGCATCTAGCACCGGTTGAGCTTGGGCGGCGGCGGCTAGTGCCGCCTCTGTGCGCCCAAACAGGTAGTGTAAAAACATTTGGTAAGAATGCACCAGAAACTGACCAGTCTGCCCACCCCCATCAATTGATGGGGGCATCGTCAGGATGTGGGGGTTGTCTCCTTCATTGGGGGGGTGACCTTGTAAACCGATGACCAGTTGTTGATTGATGCCAACCCATTGTTGGGTAATTTGTTGCTGGAGACGGCTGGTGACTTCTGCTGCCATGTCCAGGCGATGCTTGATATCTGTAAGCTTGTCCCCGGCAAAAAGACAGGCTTGCACTGAGGCATATAAGCCATAGGCCGCATATTCTAAATCTCCGATTTCGAGGCCCATCTGGTAAACGTTCTGGAGTTGTGCAGCAACCTCCCGTAATGGCATTTTCCAATGGGCAATTAGGTAGTTGAATAAAAAGTGAGTCCGACAGCGGATGGTGGGGTGCTGAAAGCGATCCGCTAACCGCAGCGCAATTTGGCCATAGTAATACCCACTGGGGATATTACCTACGATGGCGCAGTTAACCAGGCCATAAGCAGCAAAGGACATGGCAGTGGTGGGGGTGTAGCCATGGCGGAGGGATAGTTTAATGACCTTAAATGTGATCAGCGGTGACAGATCGGGCATTGCCGTGTACGCTGGGCTGCCAATCTTAGCCAATATCCATAAAGCGGCTTCTTGTACAGGGCGGCTGACCTCTGGGTGTGCAAGAAGGCGCTGCTCAGACCAGAACAGGAGTTGCAGGCGTGTATGTAGGAGTCCGAAGACGGTGTGCAGTAATCGCCAGTGCTTGGGGAACGTCACTCCTAGTTGCCCAAGCAGAGGCAATGCGGCTTCAACCACCCGCAGAGGTTGATTTTGCAGAATGAAGGCTTGTAGTTGAATCAGATGCAGTTGGGTGCGATCGCTAATATCCGTCAGACGCGCCAGGGCCGTTGCGATCAACCGGGTCATGACGGGGTACTGGCCGCATAGACAGGCCGTATCTGCCGCTTCGTAATGCAGTCCCCCCATCATTTCAGGCTCCAGTTCCCAGGCAGACTCGTCTAACAGAGATATGCCAATTTGTAGATAATCGAGTGCGGGCTCGTAGGCCGCCGATGCTTTGGCCTGACGCCCGGCCCGTAGATTCAAACCAGCCAAAATGGAGCGTTCTGCCGAGTCTGTGGTTAAGGAACGTCCTAGGTTGAGTTGGTTGACGATGTGGAATAGGCACGATGAGGATAGCTCTTGACTGGCGGTGTCCAAAAGTCGCTGCCCTACCGCTTGATGAACCCCTGGCCGTTGGGCTTTGGGCATCAATGCGTAGGCCGCTTGCTGAATGCGATCGTGGGCAAAGTAGTACTGCAGCGGGCGTTGATACCCTGCGGCGACGGTGGCCAGTCGATGGGTCTCTGCATCAGGCACCAACAGCTCTGCTTGCAAGGCTGGCCAAAGCGACTGAGCCGTTTGTTCTAGGGTCTGTTGCAGCACTTGGGCCAGGTTTTTGAGGTCAAAGGGCGTACCAATGCAGGCCGCATACTGCAGGGCCTTTTGACTCTCTAGGGGTAATTTCTTGAGCTTGGTGGTCATTAAATCGACCAAATTTTCGGTGACGGATTGGCGCTGAATTTGCGTTAAGTCCCAGTTCCATTGCCACTGCTGGCGATCGAAATAAATCAGACCATCGGCCACCCGAGCCTTCAGAAACTCACTGACAAAAAAAGGATTCCCGCCCGTTTTATGGCGTACTAGGTGAGCTAAGGGCTCTGTTGTGGTGGGAGGGCGGTGCAGGGTATCGACCAACAATTGATTAATATCTGCTAATGCCAAAGGCTGCACTGAGATTGCAGTAATTTGCTCGCCCTGGGATGCCAACTGCTTTAGCATTAGTGCCAAAGGATGACCAGGCCTGACTTCATTGTCGCGGTAGGCCCCAATAATGAGCAGGCTATGGGATTCCGGCTCCGTCAGGAGACGCTGCATCAGTTGTAGAGAAGCTTGATCGGCCCATTGCAGATCATCTAAACAAATGACGAGGGGGTGATCAGGCTGGGCAAAAACTTGGACAAAGCCTTGAATTGCTAAGTTAAAGCGATTTTGAGCTTCCATCCCACTCAACGTGGGGGGCGTTGACTGCTGTCCCACAACCAGCGCCAGACTGGGGACGAGCGCGACCATCACCTGCAGATTGCTGCCAAAGACATCGCGAAGGTGGGCGGCCCAGGCTTGGAGTTGCTCCTCTGGCTCGGTCAAAAGCTGGTTGACTAAGTCAGAGAAGGCATCGATAAAGCCTCGGTAGGGAATATTCCGCTGCAGGGGATCAAATTTCCCTGAAATCAGGTATCCCTGCCTTTCGGTAACTGGCTTATAGGCTTCTCTCACTAAAGTGGACTTGCCAATGCCAGAGTAGCCCTTGAGTACAAGTAATTCCCTGGTGGATGTGCCCTGGCTGGTGGGGGATTGGAGGGAGGTGACGCGATCTAACGCTGCTAAAATTGCTGCAATTTCTGCCTCTCGTCCGTAGAGTTTTTGAGAGAGTTGGAAGCGATCTGATAGATCTTTGCAGCCCAGGGCAAACGTTACCACAGTGCTGCTGTGCTGTAGTTGATCGCGGCAGTTCAGCAAATCTGCTTTGAGCCCCCAAGCGCTTTGATACCGCTCCTCTGCCGTTTTGGCTAGGAGCTTCATCACCACATCGGAAACAACGGGCGGAATGGTGGCGTCCATCTCATGGGGAGAAGGGGGAATGCGGGCAATGTGGCAATGTACCAGTTCCAAGATATCTTGGGCTGCAAAGGGGATCTTGCCCGTCAACATCTCGTAGAATGTCGCTCCCAGGGCGTAAAAATCGGTACGGTAATCGATACTGCGATTCATCCGCCCGGTTTGCTCCGGTGACAAGTAGGCTAGGGTCCCTTCCAAGACGCCTAAACCCTTCAAAGTGATCGATTCTCGTGATAGTAAGGAGGAAATGCCGAAATCAATCAGCTTAATTTCCTGGGTTTGGGGATGAATCAGAATATTGGCGGGATTGATGTCCTTATGGATGACTTGAGCCCCATGGACCGCGTCCAAAATTTGCGTCAGCGCCAGGGCAAAGTCGAGAAACGTTTTAAGGTCTAGGGGACCTTGGCGGAGGTATTCACTGAGGGGCTGAGCACCATAGTCTTCGAGAATAATGACGGGGCAGTGGTTGCAGTAATCAAGTTCATAGACCTTGATTACTCCTGGTATCCCTCGCAAAGCATCGGTGATCCGATATTCCTGCTGGTAGCACGCTAGATGCTTCGGATCTGGGATGGTGGTGCGGAGGGTTTTGAGGGCGACGGGTTGCCCGGTTAATTTACAGAGGCCCCGGTAGACAAGGGAATGTTCTCCTGCGTAAATCAGAGTCTGAAACTCATAGTTAGGTAAGCTAATCGGCAAAAACCGATGGCGGTCGATAAATTGGCCGTCATCTTGATCAGACTTAAACGTTTGCAGCACGCTCACAATGGCTTATGCCCTACAGGGCGATCCTGACCGGTATTTGCAAGGCAATGTCTTGGACCAACGTGACCCTAGCAAGCTCAGGCGTTTAGGTTATGGGGAACTGCCCGCAGCATATCGACTTCAGGAAGAGCACCTAAATACTGAACTAAGTCTAAGATACTGGGCTGGGAGAGATAAACAGGCGCTTTCACCAACAACTTACCCAATTTCCCATCGCAACATGGCTTTGGCCAAGCGACGGCCACCGTGATAGCCGGTTGTAGAGTTTGTGGGCCTAAGAGCCAGGTTGATGGGTGTTGAACCTCAAGCGCTAACGCATCGTACCCAGCCCGGAGTTGCTGCTCGACTCGCTCTAACCAAGGTTGATGTTGCTTGTTCGTGGGTCTTAAGGTGCGCTAGATCACCCCTATCGGTATCGTTGGCAACGCTGAGGGGAATGCTAAGACCATTGGTGAACCTTTAGGGTGTTTGGTGATCAGCGAGACTTCATTCCAGGAGCAATCCCATGGCAAATAGTGGCAATCAGGCGCAACCGATTTCTAGAACAGAGTTAGATGATCTCGATAAGCTCAAAGCACTGATCGAGCAGGCGATTTCTGACGGTATATTGACTGCCGCTGAGAGGATGTTTGAAAAGTCGGTCTTGAAGTAATAAAAGCTCTCAGGGTATAAGTTGCGACAAGTAA